>CBQZLL010000044.1:0-15144 GCA_967749945.1 uncultured Frankiaceae bacterium | reverse complement strand
CGTCGACCCCGTCGACGACCGGCTGGAGCACCGACGCGACGGGCGACGGGACCTGCGACGGCAGCGGGTAGTGCGACGGCGGGGGCGTCGTCGGCGTCGGCTCCTCCGTCGGCTCCTCGGTGGGCTCCGGCGTCGGGCTCGGCGAGGGCTGCGGCGTCGGCTCGGCCGTCGCGCTCGGGTTGCCGGCGCAGGTGCACGGGACCGGGCCGAGCGCGTCGTACGACGGGCTCGCGGCCGGCTCCGGTGATGCGGAGTCGGACGGCGACGGGACGCTCGGCTTCACTGGCGCGCAGTTGTCGCCGCACGTGCCGACGGCGAGGAGCTGGGTCGCGCGGATGTGCAGGCTGCTGACGAGCGCGAGCGACGCCTCGGCGTCGTCGTGGGCATCGGTCGGCAGCGTGTCGAGGACCTCGTCGAGGTGTGCCTGCTGGCGGTCCGTGAAGTCCTGGACGATACGGAGCAGGTCGTCGTCGTGGCCGGCCGTGTACGCGTCGAACAGCAGCCGCGTGCCGTCGCGGGTCTCCTTGTCCATCGCGTGCAGGGCGGAGGCGACGCGCGTGGCGCGGCTGCCGCCGAACGCCATGGTGATCTGCCCCGGCGCGGACGGCGCCGGAGCGAGCGCGATGTCGGTGCCGACGATCTTGGCGATCTCGTGCAGCCGGGTCTCGGCGTGCTGGAGGTGGCGCTTGCCGCGGTTGACGTCGTTGCGGGCGAGCGAGACCTGGACGCCCTCGGCGGTGCGCTTGACGCCGTACAGCGGGTCGCCCGGCAGTGAACGGCTCGCCGCGACGCTGACGCCGGTCAGCGCGACGACGCCGGCCATCGAGGCGGCGGTGGCGGCGATGGCCTTCTGTACGCGCCAGCCCTCGACCCAGGTGCGGGCGCGTTCGACCGGGCTGGCGGCGGGCACCGGCCCGGGCGCGACGCTGGCCACGGCGAGGAGGCGGCCGCGCAACGCGTCGCGGAACTCGGGCGCCGGGGCGAGCGGGACGGCCTGCAGGCCCTGCGCGAGGCCGAGCAGCGGGGCGAGCGCCGGGTCACGGCGCGCCGAACCGACGCCGCGGCCCTCGAGGGCGGCGGCGAAGTCCTGGGCAAGCCTCGCCTGACGGCCGATCACGGGAGAGCCTCCTTCGCCCGTCCCAACGACACGGGGGTCCAGGAGTTACGGCCGAAACTCCCGCAATCCTGACGATGCGTACGGAGCGTCACAGGACCATCTCCTTCGGCAACATCCGGCCGAGGGCCCGGACCGCGCGGTACTGCAGCGCCTTGACCGCACCTTCCGACTTGCCCATCGCCTGCGCGGTCTCGATCACCGAGAGGCCCTGGAGGAAGCGTAGGACGACGCACTCCTGCTGCTCGCTGTTGAGCTTCTTCACGGCGTCGAGGAGGGACGCGTTCGTGATGCCGTCGAGCACTTCGGTCTCGGGACCGTCGGTCGTCCGGTCCGCGTCGAGCATGTCGGCGGTCGTGACCTCGAGGCGGAACCGGCCCGACTTGAAGTGGTCGGCGACGAGGTTGCGGGCGATGGTGATGAGCCAGGCCGCGAAGTCGCGGCCCTGCCACTCGAACGTCCCGATCCGCCGGAGCGCGCGGAGGAACGTCTCGCTCACCAGGTCCTCGGCCAGCGCCTTGCCGCCGACCCGGTAGTACACGTAGCGGTAGACGAGGTCGAGGTAGCGGTCGTACAGGTCGCCGAACGCGTCCGCGTCGCCCGCCTGCGCTCGCGCGACGAGCGCGACGACCTCGTCGCGGTCCGCGGGGTCGTCCGTTGCCGCGGCCTCGGGCACCACCGGCATGACGGGCGGCGCGACGGGTGGCACCAACGGCTCGGGGCGCAGGGGGATGACGTTGCCGAACCCGCCGAGGCCCGACCGCGGCCCGGGGAGGCCGCCGAGGCCGTCGGCCATCGCGGCGTTCGGATCGGAGTGGTGGGCCGCAACCTCGGCGCGGAGCGCGTCGAACCCCTCCAGGCGCGGCCGGCGCCGGCTCACCCCGTCACCGGAACACCCGCGAGACGGTGATGGCACCCGCGACCACGACGGCGAACAGCAGCAGCAGTACGCCTACCGCTGTCTGCGTACGCAACGTCGAGCCTCCCTCATGCGGGCATGTAGGTGTGCGGGCGAACGTCCATGTTGGGCCGCTCGTCAGGATTCGTCCAGTCTCGAGCCACCCAGAGTCTCGGGTTTGTCACTGCCTGTCTTGAGCTCAGGCGTCGCCGGCGAGCTCCAGCGTGAGGCGGGAGATCTGCCGTTCGAGCTCGGGCAGGCCGTCGATCTTGCCCAGACAGAGGGTCACGCCGACCCGCTTCGCCTCGGCCTCGATGACCGGGTCGAGGTACGCGGTGTAGAGGATCACCGGCTGGCTCGGCCGGTCCTCCTTGACCCGCCGGGTCGTCTCGAGACCGTCGATGCCCGGCATCTTCAGGTCCATCACGACGACATGCGGATCCGCCCCCGCGATGGCGGCGAGCGCCTCGTCGCCGCTGGCGCAGCGCGCGACGACTTCGAAGCCGTCGAGCTCGAGCATCTCCGCGAGCATCGTGCGTACGTGGTCGGTGTCGTCCACAACCATGACCCTCACGCCCACAACGGTCACCCCTAGGTCGTACGCTCGCCCGGTGTCCCAGACTCTCGCCCGTCGCGGCGGCGGTGGCAACCCCGCCGGCGCATCGGCGCGCGTGTCGGGACGGCGGAAGCGGTTCCCGGTCGTCCGCTGGACGCTGCTCGCGGCGCTGGTCGGACTGGCGTCGTTCGTGGCGGGCATGCTCGTCGCGCCGATCGACCTGACGGTCCCGCAACGGCTGCCCGCGGCGTTGCTGCTCGACGCGAACGAGCGGTACTTCGCGTCGATCCGCGCGCCCGAGCTGCGCGAGGACGTCCCCGCGTCGGCGATCCCCGAGACGCTGCGGCAGGCCGTCATCGCGGCCGAGGACGAGCGCTACTTCCACCACAAGGGCGTCGACCCGATCGCCATCGTCCGGGCGGGATACCGCGACGTGTTCGGCGGGTCGACCCAGGGCGGCTCGACGATCACCCAGCAGTACGTGAAGAACATCTACGTCGGCCGCGAACGCACCGTCCTGCGGAAGATGCGCGAGGCGGCGCTGGCGTACCGCGCGGAGCAGAAGTTCGGCAAGGACGAGATCCTGCTGCGCTACCTCAACAGCGTGTACCTCGGCAACGGCACGTACGGCGTACAGGCCGCGAGCCGCTTCTACTTCGGCGTCCAGGTCAAGGACCTCGCGCTCGACCGCAAGACGAAGGAGCGCTCGTCGACGCTGGAGCTTGCGCGGGCGGCGATGCTCGCGGGCATCATCGCGGCGCCGTCGGCATACAACCCGGTGCGCAGTCTCCAGCGCGCCAAGGAGCGGCAGTTCTACGCGCTGGAGCGGATGTCGAAGAACCGCTACATCACGCCCATCGACGCGTCGCGCGCGTACCGCGTGCAGCTCACGCTCGCGAAGAAGCGGCCCGCCGCCGAGGCGACCGAGGCGCCGATCTTCACCGACCTGGTCACCGCCGAGCTGAAGGAGACGCTCAAGGACGACGACCTGTACCGCGGCGGCCTGCGGATCAAGACGACGCTCGACCTGCTCATGCAACGGGCCGTCGACCAGGCCGTGTACGCCGTGCTGCCCGGTCTCGATCCGAAGACGCCCGACCCCGACGAGCCGGACGCCGCGATCGTGGCGATCGACCCGCGCAACGGCGACCTCAAGGCGATCTTCTCGAGTCGCTACACCCGTGGCGGGTTCAACATCGCGACGATGGCGCAGCGGTCGACCGGGTCGGCGATCAAGCCGTTCACCCTGGCGGCGGCGCTGGAGTCCGGCCGCACGCTCGACACGGTCTACCCCGGGCCGCCGTGCGTCACGATCGTGCCCGGGCCGCCCTCGCAGGGTGGCTACCGGCCGTGCAACGCCGAGCCGAGCGAGCGCGGGTTCTACACCCTGCGCCGGGCGCTCGCCTCGTCCGTGAACACCGTCTACGTCAAGCTCGCCGCCGACGTCGGGCGGGCCAAGGTGAAGGCGCTCGCCGAGGCCGCCGGCCTCGCGCCGGCGAAGAACATCGGCACCAACCCGGCCATGGCGCTCGGCGTCGACGTGACGCCGCTGTCGGTGGCGCAGGCGTACGCGACGCTCGCCGCTGGCGGCGTGCGCCGCGACGTCCGGATGATCGTCGAGGAGAAGCGCGACGCCGACACGAAGAAGACGTTCAGCGGCATCGAGGTCTTCAAGGCGCCGGCGACGCCGAAGGGCCGCCGGGTGATCCCGAAGGCCGTCGCCGACCAGGTCGTCGAGGCGATGTACGACGTCGTCGAGCGCGGCACCGGCCGGGCGGCGCGGCAGCCCGACTTCCGGGTGTTCGGCAAGACGGGGACGACCGACCAGTACTCGAACGCGTGGTTCGCCGGTTGCCGTCCCGATCTCTGCCTCGTCACGTGGATGGGCTACAAGGCGGGGCTCAAGGAGATGTCGAACGTCCACGGCGTGCGCCACGTCTTCGGCGGGACGTTGCCGGCGAAGATCTTCAGCACGTTCTGGGGCCGGTACGAGGCGCTCAAGGCCGCGGAGCTCGCGTCGGAGAGCGGCCAGTCGCCGGCGCCGACCGCCACGCCGACCCGCCGCCGGGTGAGCCGCACGCCCACCCCGACGCCCACGCCCACCAAGACCGCGAAGCCGTCGCCGACGCCGTCGGCGACGCCGAGCGCGACGTTGCCGAGCGTGCCGACCATCGGGCCGTCGAGCACGCCGCCGTCGGCCAGCGAGAGCGGGCCAGGACCTCCGGCGCCGCCGTAGGTCTGCGGCGCCGTCAGCCGCGGAGGGCGGCCATCGTGTCGACGTAGGTGAGCACCATCGTGAACGGGTCGCCCGGAGCGACGAGCGCGCTGTCCGGGACGAGCGCCGCGACGAACGCGTCGGTCTCCGGCCGGACGACCGCGCTCACGGACTTCCGAGTCGCCTTGACCGCGGGCTTGGCGGGCGCGGGCCGCACGGCGGGCCGGGCCGGGGTGCGGCTGACCGAACGTGCCGCGCGGGTCGTCGTCGGCGCGCTCACGGTCGGCGCCTGGCTCGGGAGCCGGAACACCTCGGTGACCCAGATGACGCCGTTGCCGTCGGTGACGGTGCCGATGCCGACCTGGGTGTAGTCGGTGGCGAGGATGTTCGCGCGGTGGTCCGGGCTGTCCATGAACGCCGTGTGGATCCCGTCGACCGAGCCGCCGTCGCCGACGTTCTCGCCGACGACCTGCCAGCCGGTGACCTCGGAGCCGAGGTTCGGGTTGTGGTAGAGGGACTGGCGCGCGGCCATGTCGGCGCTGTGCCGCTTCGCGACGGCGGCGAGGTCGCTCGCGACGGCGTACGGGCGGAGGCCGCGCGACTGGCGTTCGGCGTTGGTCTTCGCGACAAAGGACGCGGCGTTCGGGTCGTCCGAGGCGCTCGCTCGGGTGAGGCCGGCGGCGACGCCCGCGAGGAGAGCCGGTGCCAGCAGCAGCGCGACGAACTTGCGGACCACCGGACGCCCTCCTCGCTAGTGCGGATGGACCTGGCCGGCGGGCCTGCGTGCTGGTCCGAACGCACTAACGCGCGTATCACCCTCGGGTGACGGAGCGCGGTGGCGCGACCACAGCGGGAGGACGGCAGCGCACGATTTCGCCGCGGCTGACCCGATTTCCTGCCCTACGTGGTGACTAGCGGGGGGCTAGACGAGCTTCCGGCTCGCGTGCAAATAGGCGACCGCGCGGTCGATCGAGCCGAGCTTGCGCTCGCTGCGGTAGACGAACCACGCGCGGTTGAGGCGGAGCCGGGTCGGGTCGACGACGACCCGCTTCTTCGCCGGGCGGACGACGGCCGGCGCGCGGCGCGGAGCGCTGCGGCTGATCCGGGAGGGCGCGCGGTACGTCCTGCGCGGCGGGGTGTACGACGTCGCGCCGTACGGGCGGCGGAACACCTCGGAGACGTAGATCATCCCGTCGCTGCCGCGGGCCGTACCGACGCCGAACTCGGTGTAGAGGGTGCTGAGGATGTTCTCCCGGTGTGCCGGCGACGCCATGAACGCGGACTGGATCGCGGACACGCTCGAGCCCCTGCCGACGTTCTCGGCGATGGCGCGCCAGTTGCCGACCTCGGAGCCGAGGTTGGGGTTGTGGTAGATCCGGTGGGCCGCGGCCATCCGTTGGGCCTGGCGGCGGGCGACGGCGGTGAGGTCGTACCGCGACGGGTACGACCGGAGGCCGTGCGACGCCCGGGCCGAGTTGGTTCGTGACACGAAGTCGGACTCGTACGTCGCCGAGGCCGGGACAGCGAGCGCGAGCGGGAGGACGAGGCCAAGCAGGATCGACACGCGCCGGGTCACGAACGAACCTCTTGGGATCGGGCCGGTCCCACGGAGGGCCAGCGGCGTACAACGGCACGGCCGCGTCCGGGGAATCGACGCGCCCAGATCCACCCCTGCGGAGCCGACCTTGCCAGACGACGTGCCCAAATGCCAGCAGGCGAAACGACACAGCCCCGCGCGTCGGAGACGGACGGGGCTGGGTCGAGCGGAGCTGAGGCTAGCCGAGCGTGTTCATGACCTCGAGGTACGTCACCGCGTAGCCGACGGCGCCGGTAGCCCCGTGGCGGGCGACGGCGCGGGCGGCCTTGAGGCGAGCGGCGAGCAGGGCGGCCGCGGTGGCCTTGGCGGACGCCTTCTTCGCGACCGGCCTGGTGGCCGGCTTCGCGACCGGCTTGGCGGTCGTCGTGGTCGAGACCGGCTGGTACGCGGGCTTCGGCGCGGTCGTCGCCACCGGGCGCGGGGCCGGGGCGGGCGCTGTGCTGCCCGCGGGCTTGCGGAAGACCTCGGTGACGTAGAGGACGCCCTGGCTGTCGTACGCCGTCCCGATGCCGACCTGGGTGAAGTCGTGGTCGAGGATGTTCGCGCGGTGCGCGGCGCTGTTCATGAACGCCTGGTGGATCGACGGCGCCGAGCCGCCCATGCCGACGTTCTCGCCGACCGCCTGCCAGCCGGAGACGTCGTTCGCCAGGTTCGGGTTGTGGTAGATCGTGTGCTTCGCGGCCATCTCCTGCGAGTGCTTGCGGGCGACGGCGACGAGGTCACTGGCGACGGTGTAGCCGGATAGCCCGGCGTTGGCCCGGGCCGAGTTCGTCAACGAGACGAACTGGGACTCCTCGGTGCCGGCGTGGGCGGCCGGCGCGGCGGCGGTCAGGGCGCCCAGGGCAACAGCGGTGGTCGCTACGAGTGAAGCGATCCGACGGAGCACGGACAGCACCTCCGGGTGCGAACCCCGAGGCGGCTGCCGTCTCTAGTGGTGCGAGTCGGTAGACCAGGGACTGGCCGTTGACCCTTCGGTAGGTCGGCTGACTGCTCTCGCAGTTCCGTGCCTTTGCGGCCCGCGCTCGCGCGCGGTGTGCCCTTGTCGAGGTCGGCGGTCGTCTCGGAACGGTTGGCTGACTTCTGGTGTATCGGCGGAGCGGGATGGAACTTGAGCCGAACGGGCGATCAAGTCGGGACTTTGGTCACTGACCTCGGACCTCGGTCGCCGAGCTCCGCGGCGACGGCGACGGGTCTGGCGACCCCGCACCGCCGCCCGAGCTCGGCCGAGCTGGACAGCTCGACCAACCGGAACGCGTGTTCCGCGGCGAGCCGGCGGACCGGCTCGGTCGCCGAGGGTGGAGCGTCGGTGGCGACGATGACGGTGCGGACCGGCGTCGCCGCGCGGACTGCGCGCAGCACCGCCTTGGCACCGACGACCACGCCGGGTGGGATGCGTGACACCGCACCCGTTCCGTGGCCCATCGCCGTCCCCTTTCCCTCGACTCGGACATCGGGGGGACCGGAGCGGTTCTGTACACCCGGACGGGCGAACCTCCGGTGGCAACCGTGCGACACTGCGCGGCGGGTGAGGGCGCGACGAAAGGCGAGTTCGTGAACCTGGCTGACCTCGTCCGCGAGGCGGCGCGCCGGACGCCCGACAAGCCGGCCCTGCTGTACCGCGACGCGGCGATGACGTGGGGCGAGCTCGAACGCCACGTCGCTGCCACCGCGGCCGGGTTCGCCGCGCTCGGCCTCGCGCCCGGCGACCGGATCGCGATCGCGCTCGGCAACACGCCGGGGTTCGTCGTGTCGTACTTCGCGGCGTTGCGCGGCGGTTTCGTCGCGCTGCCGGTCAACACCGGCTACACCCCGGCCGAGCTCGAGCACGTCCTCGGCGACTCGGGTGCGCTGGCCGTCGTCGGCGTACGCAGCGCCGTACCGACCCTGCTCGGTCTGTCGGTGCCGTCGTTGCGGCACGTCGTCGTCTCGGACGCGGCGACCGCGCCCGAGGGCACGGTGTCGCTCGACGACGTCGCGGCCTCGGGCGGCGAAGGCATGACCGAGAGCCCGTCCGGCGACGAGGACCTCGCGGTCCTCCTCTACACCTCCGGCACGTCGGGTCGCCCGAAGGGCGCGATGCTGTCGCACCGCGCGTTGCTCGCGAACCTCGACCAGTGCGCCGCCATCGAGCCGCCCGTCGTCCAGGAGGACGACGTCGTACTGCTCGTACTCCCGCTGTTCCACATCTACGGCCTCAACCCCGGCCTCGGCATGGTTGCGCGGACCGGCGCGACCGGCGTCCTCGTCGAGCGGTTCGACCCGGCCGACACGCTCGCCGAGATCCGTCGCCGTCACGTGTCCAACGTCGTGGGCGCCCCGCCCATGTACGTCGCGTGGTCGATGCTCCCGGACCTGTCCGAGGCGTTCGAGTCGGTGCGACTGCTCGTGTCGGGGGCCGCGCCGCTGCCGGCCGCGGCACTCACCTCGATCCTCGACCGCACCGGCCAGCACGTGTTCGAGGGGTACGGCCTCACCGAGACCGCGCCCGTCCTGACCACGACGCTGATGTCCGAGGTCGCCAAGCAGGGCTCGATCGGGCGGCCCGTACCGGACGTCGAGCTGAAGCTCGTCGACGAGGCGGGTGGGGTCGTCGAGGACGACCCGGGCGAGATCGTCGTCCGCGGACCGAACGTCTTCTCCGGCTACTGGCCGGACGGCGCGGGCGGGCCGGACGAGGACGGTTGGTTCGCGACGGGCGACGTCGCGTACGCCGACCGCGACGGCGACCTGTTCCTCGTCGACCGGCGCAAGGAGCTCATCCTCGTCAGCGGCTTCAATGTGTACCCCCGGGAGATCGAGGACGTGCTGCTGCGCCATCCCGACGTCGAGGAGGCCGCGGTCATCGGGATCCCGCATCCGTACACCGGCGAGGCGGTCAAGGCGCTCGTCGTCGTCCGCGCGGGCGCGCAGCTCTCGGCCGACGACGTCGTCGCGCACTGCGCGGTGTCGCTCGCGCGGTTCAAGTGCCCGACCGCGGTCGAGTTCGTCGACGAGCTGCCGCACTCGGCGACGGGCAAGGTGTCGAAGGGCCGGCTGCGCGAGTCCGCGGGGCTGCTCGCGCGGTGAGGGCCGAGGCCGTACTGCCCCTCGTCGCGACGGTCGTGGCGTGGGAGTTCGCGCTGGCGCTGTTTCGACGGTGGCGCGCGGCGCGGCGACCGTACCTGCGGTCGTGGGCGATCTCGCTGTTCTTGTTCGCCGCGGGATCCGGGTTTCTCTGGTACGGCGAGGCGTTCGGCTGGAGCAGTCCCGTGTTCCGCGGCTTCTACATCTGCGGCGCGCTGCTCTCCGTTCCGTGGCTCGCGCAGGGCGAGCTCGAGCTGCTCGCCAAGCCGTTGGTCGCGCGGATCACGCTCGCGTTCCTCGTGCTGTTCTCGCTCGACGCGGCGATCGTCGTCGGGGCGTCGTCGTACGTCGAGGGAAAGGTCGTGTCGGGCTTCGCGGTGCCGCAGGGCTCCAACTACTTCGGTGCGCTGCCGCGCGTGCTCGTCGTCCTCTCCAACGCCGTCGGTACCCTCGTCGTCGTCGGCGGCACGCTCTGGTCGGGGTGGCGGTCGCGCGGCCGTGGTCCCGCCGCCCGGGCGCGGTTCCGCGGCACGCTCGTCATCACGCTCGGCGTGCTGGTCGCCGCGGCGGGCGGCGCGCTGACGTTCCTGTCGAAGGTCAACAGCCAGGCCGCCACTCTCGCGATCGGCGTCGCCGTCATGTACGCGGGCTTCGTCCTCGCGTCCCGCCGCCCCGGTGCGCACCGCGCCGACCGGCGCGCTGCCGCGCAGGCGCGCACCCTCGCGCCGGGCGAGACCCCCGCCGAGGAGCCGGCCGTGGCGCACTAGCGCCGTTCGTCATCACACGCACCCGAGCGAACCGTCCCGCGGGCCTCCGAGCCCGAAAGGGGTGGTGCTCATGCGCCGCGTTCCATTGCTCCTCGCCCTCTCCCTCGCCGCGTCTGCGACCGCGTTGCTCGCACCCGCGGCACACGCGACACCGGTCTGCGCGGTCGCATGGATCGACGGGACGGCGGTGCCGTACGTCACGACCGGCCCGACCTGCGTCAGCTACCCGTACGACACCCTCTGCGGGAACCAGTACGCCGCGGTGAACCCGGACGTCGCGGTGCACGTGACGTGGTGCGTCCCTCAGTGGTAGCCCTCCCGCGGGCAGCCGAGCGCGAGCGCAGCGCACGCGAGATGCCGCGGGCCGCCGGTGACGGTGCTCCCGACCTCCACGTCCCGCCCGCCGGCCTGGATCGCGGTCCGGTCGTGCCGGTGTGACCCAGGGGTCGTGGGGATGCCGCGGCTCTCGTTCTCGACGACCACGCGCGGCGCCGGTGGAGGGGCTGGCGCCGCGCGTCGCGTGGTGGCTTCGCCGTGCCCGGCGGCCACGACGGGGCGCACGAACCGCGTAGGGGCGGCCGTGCGAGCCGCCGGCCCGGCGTGCGTGACCCCGAACGCCGCCGGGCCGGCTCCCGGCATCCCGAAGCCGGCGACGACCGCGGAGGTGACGAGCACGACCGGCAGCGCGGCGGGCAGTGCGGTGACGGCTTGCGTGACTGCCGCGGCGCGGTCCCGAAGGCGTGTCCACCGCATCGCGAACGGCGTGGCCAGCCCGCGCAGCCGGCCGCCGAGCGCGTCGTACTCCGCGGCGAGCCGCCGGCGGGCGCGGAACAACTGCTGGCGGACGGCGTTCGGCGACCGGCCCGCGAGCTCGGCGAGCTCGCCGAACGGCACGTCGTGCCACGCGCGCAGGACGAGCACCGCACGATCCGACGGGTCGAGCCGGTCGAGCGCGCAGCGGACGAGGTCCCGTAGCTCGGCCTGCTCGGCGACGTCGGTGACTGCCGCGACCTCGTTCGCCACCGCGGGCACCGCGAGGGCGCGCCGGGCCGCGACGCGGGCGTCGCAGGCCGCGCGCCGGGCGATCGCGGTGAGCCACGGCCACGGGTCGCGGTCGTGGTCGAACCGGTCGTACGCCACGTAGGCCCGGGCCATCGCTTCTTGCGCGACGTCGTCGGCCTCGCTTCCGCCGAACGCCGCCGCCGCGAAGCGGAGCAGCCGCGGGTAGTGGGTCGCGTAGAACTCGTCGAACGGCGCGCGCTCGCCGGGGCTGGGTGCCGGCATCGAACCTCCCCCGTGACGACGATGCGTAGGGACAGCGTGGACTTTCCGGGCGCTGCCGACAATCACGACAGCGCGTTCGGGCGACAATCCGATTACCCGCGGACGCTGATCCGCGAACGTTCCGTACGGTTGTGGACAACCTCGTGTCCATCCGACGGTCCCCGCCGTTCACCCATAGGGTCTGCAGGAGACGTCCGTGGGGACGTCGAAGCGAAGATGAGCAGGCCCTTCAAGACCAAGGTCATCCGGGGTCGAAGCAGAACCGGTTGCAAGCCCTGTCTAGCCAAGCCCAGCGAGGCTGGCGAGGAGAGTTGATGCTGTCGTCCCACATCCGTGGTCGTTTCGTCGCGCTCATGGCGGCCGTCCCCATGCTCGTGGCGGTCGGCCCCACGGTCAGCGCGTACGCCGTCGGCGGGTTCATCGTCAACTCCTCCGTCGCGGACGGCCAGGTTCTCGGGCCGCACGCCGGCTACCTCGGGATCGGTACGGGGCAGGATGGCACCGTTGAGGTGTTCCGGATCACCCCGCCGGACTTGAACGCGTCGATCTCGAGCGTCACCGTGACGTTGACCGGTGACAGCACGAAGATCTCGCTCGGCCGCGACTTCGACGGCGGCGACGGCTTCGCGCTCTACTACGACTTCGACGGCGTCGCAGGACTCTCCGCTGAGGACAAGCAGAAGGGTCTCGTCTCGGCCGGCTGGTCGCAGGGGGCCACCGAGCCCGACGGCGACACCGCGGTCGTCATCGCGCTGCCCGCGGCCGTGTCGCAGCACGCGTTCTACTACGTGACCGTCCACCCGGCTTCGGTCAACTGGCCGATTCGCCCCTTGACCTTGCGGATGGACCCCGACGCTGTCCAGGGAAGTGACACCGGCCCGACGAACGTCGTGTCGACGCCGACCGGCGACAACCGGCTGACCATCGACTCGGTGGGCCCGAACACCGGTCCCGCCAAGGGCTTCTTCACGCCGCACTCCCAGATCACCCCGACCGAGGACACGTACACCGTGGCGCGGGGTGCTAACCCGGAAACCGGCGCGAAGGTCGCGTTCTACAGCCTGTCCGACCCGGCCGAGGCGAACGTGCTCGTCCGTCCGGACACGTCGCGTGCGGTCGAGACGATCCTGCCGGACAGCCCGACGGCGTCCGGCAAGGACATCTCGATCGGCGACGGCACGGGCGTCACCCCGGCGCACCCGGTCGGCACGAACGGCCAGCGCAGCAACAGCGTCTACGTCCGCACGATCGACCCGGTCGGCAACTTCTCGCCGGCCACGGCGCTGCTCGAGGTGTCCACCGACACCGACACCACCAGGCGCGGCAACATCGTGGTCGGCCCGGCCAAGCCGACGTCGGCGCTCTTCAACAGCCAGATCAACGCTGCGAGTTACACGGCGGTGCCCGTCAAGGTCGTGACGAACACCGCAGCGCCCGCCACACCGAACGACACCGCCTCCGTCGCGACGAAGTCGAAGGCCAGGATCGTCCAGCTGGGCACCAATGGCAGCCCTGACTACACGAAGGCGTCGGCTTTTGCCGAGACCGCCTGGGTTGGGGGTACCACTGGCGCCATCCTCACGTTCGACACGAGGTCCGGTCCGGAGAACCCGGGCATCGACGAGGGCGCCTCGGCCGTCGCTGAGACCGCGACCGTCGATGCGCTTGGCAACGTTTCGGACATCGTGACGTCGGCCGCGCAGCAGAAGGATACGAAGGCACCGGTCCTCTCCGTCGTCGATGCGGCGCGCTCGGGTCTGGCACAGGCCGGGGACAACGTCCGGCTTTCGTTCAGCGAGCCGATGATCACTACTACGGTCACCGGGCGCGCCGTCACGGGAACCCGCGGCGACGGCAGCAACAAGTGCGATCCGCCCCCCACCGAGACGGCTATCCCGGCGTCGTACATCGACAACCGGCTGCCGATCAAGACGATCGGAGCGGCGGCGCGTACATGGGGCTACAACGCTTGTGTCGTCTGGGCGGCTGACGGTGCGAGCGCTACGGTGACGGTCGGTGAGGCCGGTTCAGCCACGACGTTGGCGACCTGCGGTAGCACACCGCCCCAGACACCCTGCCCAGTCTTGTTCTCGACCGGTGACCTCGTTACCCCGGTGGCGGCGGTCACCGATCTCGTGGGCAACCCATTGCACGGCGCCACCGGCACCGCGACGCAGACCGGGACGACGACGATTGGCGCCTCGACCGCATTCCCCGAGACCGGCCAGACGCTCGACGAGAACGCCGACGGAACGCTCGACGCCATCGACATCCAGTTCACGGCCGATGTCGACATCAACGGCTTTTCGGCGTTCTCGCTGAACCTCAGCGTTGTCGGCACGTCGTCGACGGTGCCGGTCGACGGTGTCGTGTACCCGACGCCCGCCGACCACTCCAACGTGCGGTTCTACTTCGGCGGCACCTTCGGCACGGGCGAGCGTCCAAGCGTCCGGCTCAGCCGGCCGGACGGCGGCTCGACCGGGATGTTTACCGACGAGGGGACCCCGCGCGAGGTGCTGCCGTTCTCGAAGACGCCCGATGACAAGGCCGCACCGCGCCCGATCGGCGCCGTGTACACGGATGGCGGTACCGGCGGCACGCCGGTCGCCGCCGACGGCCACATCGATCGCGTCACGATCACGTACAGTGAGCCGATCGACCACACCAAGGACAACAACGCCGCGGCACTAGCCACCGTCCCCGGTTACGCGGTGCCCGGCTATCTGAACTTCCCGGCGTCCCCTCAGACGCCAAACCGGAACACGGTCCTGAACCCGACCGGAACGACAAACACGACGCAGCTGTCGCTCATGGCGAGTTCGTCGTTCGATACGGGGTCGCCGACGGTGACGGTGTCCTTCACGAAGCAAGATGCGCTGAGCCCGAGTTGCACGGACGTCCCATGCACCGCGCGTGACACCGCGACGCCGAACAACGCCGGTGGCAATTACCAGATCCCGGTAACTGATGCGGCAGCCCCGTTCATCGTTTCGCGGACGACGCGAGACATCGACAACGACGGCAAGATCGACGCGATTGACGTCAAGTTCAGTGAGGCGATCGCATCGACGTCGATCGGCGGATCGTTGTTCACGGTCGCCGGGCACGAACGCGGCGATCCGTTCGGCCTTACGGGCGCCGGCGACATTGTGCGCGTCCCAATCGACGAGGTCGGCGACCCGGGGACAGGCGACACCGGCGCCAAGCCCGCCGTGAGCTACCAGAGCGGCATCATGGACACCCAGGGCAACGCGGCGCCCGCCGACCCGGCGACCCCCCCGGCAACCCTCGACGGCGCGGGTCCGGCCATCGTGGCGGCGTGCCCGAAGTCGCCGGCGCCGAATAACGGCAGCTGCCCCGCGGGCGACGACGGCACGCAAATCCTCGTGAAGTTCTCCGAGCCGCTGAGCTCGACGACGGTCTCCAAGACCAAGTTCGTCGCTGAGCAGCCCGCCGGGACGACCAAGGACCAGAGTGCCGACCCAACGGTTGCGACGGACAAGTTGAGTGCGCTGCTGAACTTCGCGGCAGGGGCGACGGCGATCGACGAGACGCAGGACTCGTGGGTCAGGTTCGCCGTGGACGCCGCGGTGACCGACGCGGCGTCGCCTGCGAACCCGAGTCACCAGACGACGAGCATCATCGCGCCG
>CBQZLL010000043.1:0-15192 GCA_967749945.1 uncultured Frankiaceae bacterium | reverse complement strand
GCCGCTCGCCGTCGAGGGTGGCGTACGGCGCCTTGATCGCGTCGGCGCCCGCGCGCTCGCAGAGGTACGGCTCGCCGCGCGCGCAGAAGTAGCAGGCGCCGCAGGCCGGGGTCCAGTTGAGGATGACGTGGTCGCCAGGACGCACGGTCGTCACGTCGGCGCCGACCTCGGTGACGACGCCCGCTCCCTCGTGCCCGGGCACCGCAGGCAACGGATGGCGCAGGCTGCCGCGCACGATGGACAGATCCGAGTGGCACACGCCGGTCGCGGCGAGCCGGACTCGTACCTGGTCGGGTCCGGTCCGGTCGAGGTCGATCTCTACGATGTCGAGCGGCGCGCCGGTGTCCCGCAGTACGGCCGCTCTCGTCATGCGGGCGAGCGTAGATGATGCGGGCATGGACCCGGTCGAGATGGTGCGCCGCGGCTACGACGCGATCGGCCCGCGGTACCACGAGTGGTCGCACGCCGACGACCTGCGGCTGGAGTACGTCGGCCGCCTGCTCGACCGGTTGCCCGACGGCTCGACGGTGCTGGAGCTCGGCTCGGGGCCTGGCGACCCGGCGACCCGGCTGCTGTCCGAACGCCACCACGTCCTCGGCGTCGAGCTGTCGTGGGGGCAGCTCACGCTGGCGCGGACGAACGCGCCGCGCGCGGCGTTCGTACAGGCCGACATCACCCGGCTCGTGGTCCGGCCAGGGTCGGTCGACGCGGTCGCGTCGTTCTTCGTGCTCGGCCCCCTGCCGCGCGCGGCGCACGCACCGCTGCTGACGCGGATCGGGTCGTGGCTACGGCCGGGCGGGCTGCTCGTCACGTCGGCGCCGATCTCCGAGGAGGAGGGCACGGAAGAGGACTGGCTCGGCGTGCCGATGTTCTTCGGCAGCATCGGTCGCGAGGCGACGGTCGCCGCGCTCGAGGCTGGCGGGCTGACGGTCGAGTCGATCGAGCGACGGGTCAAGGACGAGGGCGGGACGTTCGACTGGGTCGTCGCAACAGCGCCGCCGCGCTGACGCCCGCGAACACCGACGCGGCGAGCACCGCGGTCTTGACGTGCGCGGCGCGGCTGCCGTCGTACGCGAGGTCGGCGAGCAGCAGCGAGACGGTGAACCCGACGCCGCCGAGCGCACCGAGGCAGATCGTGTCGTACGTGGTGACCGTGTCGGGCGTCGCCGCGACGCCGAGGCGTTCGGCGACGGCGATGCCGCCCGCGATGCCGAGCAGCTTGCCGAGCACGAGCCCGGCGAACACGGCCACCGCGACGCGGTCGCTCACGGCGGCACGCAGGCCGCCGGCAGACAGCGAGAGCCCCGCCGCGGTGAACGCGAACACCGGGACGACGACACCCGCCGACCATGGCTGGAGGAGACGCTCGAGGTGCTCGCCGCGGTCGACCGGCGTGAGCAGTGCGAGCGCAACCGCGGCGACGGTGGCGTGCACGCCGCCCGCGTGGACGAGCAGCCACGCGCCGACGGCGATTGGGGCGAGCAGTCGCGGAGACTTGGTGTAGACGGCGCAGACCGCGACCGCGCCGAGCAGCGGGACGACGTGCACGCCGTGCGCGAACAGGACTGCGATGAGAACGATCGCGCCGACGTCGTCGACGACGGCGAGGCTGAGGAGCAGGACCCGCAACGACGACGGGTACCGCGACCCGGCGAGCGAGAGCACGCCGAGCGCGAAGGCGATGTCGGTCGCGACCGGCACGGCCCAGCCCTTGCCCGCGCCGGGAGTGCCCCGGGCGACGGCGAGGAAGACCAGCGCGGGCACGACCATGCCGGCGAGGGCCGCGACGACGGGGAGGGTGGCGTGGCGGCGTTCGCGGAGCTCGCCCGCGACGAACTCCCGCTTGACCTCGAGGCCGGCCACGAAGAAGAAGACCGACAGCAGTCCCTCGGACACGAAGTCCGCGACGGTCAGCTGGAGCAACGGGACGTGCGCGGTGCGGACGGCGTCGTAGGTCCCGGAGAGCGGGGTGTTCGCGCAGAGGAGCGCGAGCGCGGCGGCCGCGACGAGAACCCCGCCGCCGACGGTCTCGACCCGCAGGTAGTCGACGAGGGGAGTGGCGCGCTGGCGCACGAACGGCCTCCGGGCAGGTTGGCGATGGTCGCCGACCAGGCTTCCCGGCACGCCAGGGGCATCGTATGCCCGGGCGTCAGCCGCCGTCGGCGGCGTTCGCGGTGTCGTTCGTCGGGATCGGAGTGGTCGCCGGGCGCGCGGGCGCGGCGCGGACGATGAACACCGGCGTGCCCGTCGGGACCTGGTCGTACAGCGCCTCGACGTCGGGCATGTGCATCCGGATGCAGCCGTGGCTCACCGAGTAGCCGATCGACCGGTCGTTCGGCGTGCCGTGGATGCGGATGCCGGGTGCGGAGAGGTTCATGGCGCGGGTGCCGAGCGGGTTGTTCGGGCCCGGGCCGATGCGCGCGGGCTCGTGCATCGACCACGGCGACCACGGGTTGACCCAGGTCGGCAGGAAGCGTTTGAGCACGACGGAGAACCGGCCGGTCGGCGTCGGGTAGCGCCAAGAGCCGGTGGCGACGCCGTACGTCTTGGTGACCTTGCCGTGCTGGTAGAGGTAGAGCTTGTTCTCACCGGTCCGGACGAGGAGCACGGTGTCGACCGACGCGACCGTCGGAGTGACCGTGTCAGTGTCGAGGATGCGTGCGGTGCCGTCGGCGAGCGCGCCCTTGAACGCCTCGGTCGCGGCAGCGAGGTCGAGGCTCCGGCCGATCCGCGCGGGGGTGAAGGTGAGCCAGCCCTTGGTCTGCGCGGCCGTTGCGTCGACGGCGGTGACCGTGACATCGGCGGCGGCGCGCCGGACGAGCACGGCGAGGCGGGCGGGGTCGAAGTCGGTGATGGTGACCTGCTCGCGCGGCGCGGACGAGCCGTTGACGACGCGGTGCCAGGCGCGGGTGACCCAGGTGCCGCTCGACGCGGCTTCGAATGCCTTGGCGACCGCGCGCTCGACGTCGTCGGTGACGCCAAGCGTCCGCAGTGTGGTCGTGTACGGGCGGCCGTCGATGGTGACGGTGGCGGGCCTGTCGAAGTCGCGTTCGACCGCGGCCCGGACGGCGGCGAGGGCGGCGGCGCGGTCGAGCTTCGAGACGTCGACGCCGGCGATCGTCGTGCCGGACGGGAGCCGCCCGCGCAACGACGCGTCCTGCTGGTAAGCGGCGTAGCCGACGCCGGCGGGCGCGCCGACGAGGACGGCGACGAGCGCGACGATGAGCCCCACCTTCGCCTTGTGCGGCACCCGCATCACGTTCGCCTCCACCTGCGCGCGCCGGGTCAGGGCGCACCCGTCCCGCCGTCTGGCCGGACGTCCACTGGGATGGACGCCGACGATACCCGTGAGGTTGCACCAACTCGGTGACCTCGTGCCCGAAATATCGGACGTCCTCACCTCGAGCCTGAGGAACGTCCGTTACCGTCGGCTGGTGCGTACGACGCCCGTGGCCCTCGTGGTGGCTCTCGCCCTCGGCCCGACGGGCTGCGGCTCGCCCGCGAAGCACGCGGCGAATGCGGACGAACCGACGCCCGCGCCCACGACGAACGTCCCGTCCGCCAGCCCGCCGGCAACGCCGTCGCCGCCAGCCGTGGCGACGACCGTCGCGCCGCCGCCCTCGCGACCGGCGACGAGCAAGGCGGCCGCGCCGCCCGGGTCGATCGCGACGAACCGCCGGTGCGAGGCGCCCCCGGCCGCGTCGACCGGCGGCTACCCGCGCACGATCACCGTGTCGGCTCCGTTGGACCTCCTCATGACGGGCGACTCGCTGCAGGAGTCGTCAGGGCCGCAGCTCACCGCGTACGCGAACACGAAGCGGCACGTCGTCGCGGGCTGCACGGTGCCGAAGTACTCGACCGGGCTCGTCCGCGACGACTACTTCAACTGGCGCACGTACGCGAAGCAGCTCGCGGCGGAGCGTGACCCCGAGGCCGTGTCGTTCATGATCGGCGGTAACGACGGCCAGAACATGAGCGTCGACGGCCGCATCCTCGACGCCGGGTCGTCCGAGTGGGCCGCGGAGTACCAGCGGCGGGCGGCGGCCGTGATGGCGGCGTTCGCGAACGGTCAGCGCAAGGTCTACTGGATCGGCATGCCGATTCCCCGTTCGGATCGGCTGAGGACGATCTACCAGGTCCTCAACGCCGCGGTCCGCAAGGCCGCATCGACGGTGCCGGCCGTGCAGTTCGTCGACATCTGGGCGATGTACGCGCCCGACGGGCACTACCAGGACAGCTTCGCGAACGAGTACGGCACGGTCGAACGGATGCGCAACAGCGACGGCATCCACCTGTCCGTCGCGGGGGCGGGATATCTGGCCCGCCGGATGTTGCGCATCCTCGACGCCGACTGGCACCTCACGGGCTAGGGCCCCGTCGCCGCGTCACATGATCACGAGTGGCTCACTATTGGTGGCTCTACGCAGCCAGGCGTGGTGGCCGGCCTCTGATCGGGGTCGGGTGTTGAGTGCGCGAGTCGATGCCGCGGTGCAGAGCCGGCGTAGCCGGTAGGTGCGGAAGCCGTGGCTGACGCGCTTGATTCTTGATGAGCAGGTTCCGTTCTTCGGTGGGTCCGTTGGAGGCTGCCCCGCCGGTGGTGACGTAGGCGAGCAGCTCGGGCCGCCATGTGGACTGCGTCTTGGCGAGCCATTCGAGTTCGGGGATACCGCTGAAACACGGCGTCGACGAGCCCCGCGTCGAGGCGGATCGTCGACGTGGTGCGTGCCGTACTCGGCGACGGCGGCCATGACCGTCGCCCACGACACCTGGAAATCCCACCCGACAGCCGCGACCGAGTGACCGTCGTCGCCGACCCGCTGGCACGCCTCGGCGCGGGACCGCTCCGTCATCGCCGCGGTGGCAGCGGTCGGAGCGGCTTCTTCGGCGACACCGGCGGGCGCCGAGACGCGAGGCGTCGTCGAGTGCAGCGTCGGCCACGCGGGCACAGGCAGAACTCGCTGCAAGGGCCGTTGCCGAACGGCTTCGACGTCACGCCGACGGTCAACTACGCCCTGTGGGCATCCGGTCTCCAGCTCACGTACGCCAACTGCACGCTGCTCGTCGGCGACAGCTGAGCCCCGTCGGCACCGGTGTGCTACGGCGGGTTCCCGACGCTGTCACCCACCGGACACGGACCCGACGATCGTCGATAAGGTGCGGGCCTGGACGTCGAGATGCCGGGAGGAGAACCGATGACGCTGAGGCTCAAGAAGGAAGGCCTGGCCGAACTCACCACGGACGAGCTCGTGCAGGTCGTCGGCGGCGTGCCGTGGACGCCGTCCTGCCCGCTGTTTATCGAGCTGCACGAGCGCCTGAGCGAGCTCGGAACCTGCTGAACCGCCGCGGCACGCCAACCCTAAGCGGCCAGCAGACCGGGGTGACGGTCGGCGGATCCCGGCTCGGTGCACATCCGCCAGCCGAGCCACACCGTCGCGCCCGCGACGGCGAGCGCCGGGACGACGGCGAAGCCGTCGAACTCCCCGCCCTGGATGCCGACGACCATCAGGAACGGCGCGAGCACCGTGTACGGAGTCCGGATCACCCGGGCGCGGATCGTGGCCACGACGTACAGGAGTCCCGCGACCGCCATCATCCCGGTCGTCCAGAACACCAAACCGAGGACGGCGAGGCCGCCGAAGCCGACGTTCGGAGGGAGGTTGAAGAGCCAGATGACGACGAGCACGGTCAGGCCGAGCCCCAGCACGAAGGTCCCCGCCGCCAGCCGGCCAAGGCGGCGGAGGTGGCGGCGCTGGCGAAGGTGGATCGCGACGATGCCGGGCAGCAGGACCATCGACACGACGATGTGGGGCACGCTGTCCCGGAGTCCCTCGTTGGCGAACGAGAGCACCGCGGCGAGCACGAGCAGCGCCCCGCCGAGCCGGGTGAACGGCGTCGGGTGCGCATTCGTGAACCCCAGCGCGACTTCTCGGGGATCGCCCATCGCGGCCACCGCGCGGCGTTCCGCCGCGTCCGCGTCGACCCCGGCCTCGACGAGCCGCGCGGCCGAGTCGGTGAGGTGGTCGCGCAGCTCGGTGAGCGTCCGGCGGCGGTGTCGCGGTGCTCCGCCGAGCCTGCGGCTCACGTCGGCGAGCCAACGGCGTGCCGGACCGGTGTCACGGTTCCTACGCATGTGCGTCGCCGAGGACATTGCCGATCGCGGCGGCGAAGCCGCGCCACGCGGAACGGTCGCCGGCGAGTGCGGTCCGGCCGGTCCTGGTGATCTCGTACACGCGCCGTCGCCGCGCGTTCTCGGCGGACCAGCGGCTACGCAAGAGGCCCTGGCGCTCCAGCCGATGCAGCGCCGGGTACACGGTGCCCTCCGGCAGGTCGAACGTGCCCTGGCTGCGGCGACGCAACTCCTCGATGATCGCGTAGCCGTGTCGCGACTCGGTCTCGAGGATCGCGAGCAGCATCGGCTCGAGATGACCCTTGACGGCGTTCGTGCGGTCCATACCTAGACAAACTAGGCAAAGGAACGCGAGGTGTCAACCGGGGCTCTACGCAGCCAGGCGTGGTGGCCGCCTCTTCGGGCTCAGGCAAGACAGCAAGTCAGACCTGCGGTCACCACGCTTCGTTGAGAAGAGCCACGTCGTGGTTGTCGTTACTCAGTGATCACTGGTCGCGGGTGTTGCAGACATGCCCGCGATGCTCGCCGCCGAGCAAATGGCGGGCTGCTCGGCGCCGTTCAGAGCGCGACGCCGTAGAGCGCGGCGACGACGAGCGAGAGGCCGGCGGTCGCGGCGAGCGCGGCGGTGGCCGCGCGGGTGCGCGCGCCGAGCAGGACGAGGATGCCGACGACGATGGCTTCGTTCGCGGCGCGGAGGAATGCGACGTCGCGGGTCCACGCCGCGGACAGCGCGAGCACCGCGCCGGCCACCCATGCGGTCTTGAGCGCGGGTTGCGTACGGCCGCGCAGCGTGGACACCGTCGCCACGAGGATCGCGACGAGGACGAGGCGTTCGGCGACCCAGGTGTGCGCGAGGAGCGCGTCCTTCGTATACCAGTCCGACCACCGCCCGCCGCCCGCGAGCAGGGTGCGGACGGTGTGCACGAACGGCAGCCCGATGTCGCCCTCGGTGGCGCGGAGGGGGAGGCGGCCCCACACGTCGTGGAGGTGCGCCTGCCAAGCGGCGACTGCGGCGACGGGCACGAGGAGCGCGGCGCCGCGGGCCAGCGCGCGGGCGCGGCCGGGGCCGCGGACGGCGACGTACGCCTCCCAGAGACCGAGGCCGAACAGCGCCGCGACAGTGGTCTCGCGGGTCAGCGCGGCGGCGGTGAACGCGACGATCGCAAGGGGCGTGCGCCTGCCCGTCCACGCGACGAGTCCGGCGAGGAGCAATGCGGTCGCGAGCGGCTCGGTGAGGTCGCGGGTGACGGCGACGACGAGCGCGGGGGAGAGCCCGACGGCGACGCCCCAGAGAGCGTTGCGGCCCAGCCGTTGCGCGAGGATCGCGCCCGCCCACGCGGCGGCGAGGAGGGCGACGGCGTTGACGAGGAGCAGGCTCACCGAGAGGGGGAGGCGCGTCGTGCCGTGCACCACCCGGGCGGTGAGGGGGAGGCCGATCCGTTGCTGGCGGTACGGCGGGTTGTCCAGCGTGATGCCGTATGCCGTCCGCTCGCGGGTGAACGGGTCGAGGGCGAGCCGGTAGACGAACTGGCCGTCGTAGCCGGTGCTGTCCTGGTGGACGACGTGGAGGTCGGCGGGACGGCCCGGACCGACGAAGGCGTCGCCCGCGACGACCGCGCCGGACGGTCCTCCGGCGATGGCGACGCGGGCGCCGAGGAGGAGCGCGAGCAGGGTCGTGGCGAGCATGACGGCAGCCCATGGGCGGTCGTAGCGCGCGGCGAGACTCGCCAGGCGGGCCCTCGCGCGCGAAACTGGCCGCGGAGGTGCGCCGTGACCGCCGTCGCCGAACGAACCCGCCCCGCTGCCCCCGGACTGCGCGCGTCGTTCCGGGAGTTCACGACGTTCCCCACCGCGCGGCTGCTGGCCGCGATGCTCGTCGCGTTCGCCGGAGTCCGGGTGGTGCTCGGCGGCTGGAGCTGGCGCGACGTCGTCGTCGGTGGCGCGCTCGTCGCGGCGCAGCCGTTCACCGAATGGGTGATCCACGTCTTCATCCTGCACTGGCGGCCGCGCCGGATCCTCGGCCGACACGTCGACCTCAAGGTCGGCTACCTGCACCGCCGGCACCACCAGGACCCGCGCAACCCGCGGTACCTGTTCATCGCGCTCAAGATCGTCCAGAGGTCGTGCGTCTTCGACGTCGCGCTCCTCGTACTGGCGTGGCTGTGGCGGCCATCGGTTGCGACGGGCGTCGTCGTGGCGACGGCGCTGACGCTGACGTACGAGTGGACGCACTGGCTCATCCACTCCGACTACCAGCCGCGAAGCCGTCTCTACCGCGGGCTGTGGCGCGCGCACCGGCTGCACCACTTCCGCAACGAGAACTACTGGTACGGCGTCACCGGGCACCTCGGCGACCGGGTGTTGCGGACGTACCCGGCGAAGGACGACGTACCGCTGTCGCCGACGGCGACGACGCTCGGGGTGGCGATGTAGGTCCGCCGGCTAGGGCACTAGGCGGAGATGCCCACGTAGGGCGTCCAGGCCGGCTCCCAGCGGCCGTGTCCGAGCAGGAGGCGTTGCACGCCCTTCGGTACCGACGGCGGGCGGTGCAGCGACCAGCCGAGCTCGTCGAGTGTGCGGTCGGCCTTGGTGTGGTTGCAGCGGCGGCAGGCGGCGACGAGGTTCTCCCAGACGTGCCGGCCGCCGCGGGATCGGGGGAGGACGTGGTCCAGGGTCTCGGCGGCGTTGCCGCAGTACTGGCAGCGGTGGCTGTCGCGGGCGAGCACGCCCTGGCGGGACAGGGGAGCCCGAGATCGGTACGGGACGCGGACGTAGCGGGTCAGCCGGATCACCGTCGGCAGCTGGATGCTGAGGTGCTCGGAGTGCAACGCGGTCTCGCCGGCCTCGAGGACGACGGCCTTCGAGGTGAGGACGAGGACGACCGCGCGGCGGGTCGGCACGACGCAGAGCGGCTCGAAGGAGGCGTTGAGCAGCAGGCTCCGGGACATGGCCGACCCTCCCCTCGCGTTCCGTGGGTGTGCTCACGGTAGCGGGCCCGGGCGCGCGTGACCTCCCTGTTTGTGCCGTGTCCTTCTCCCGGCGCCCCTTCGTCCACAGCTTTCTTTCGTCCACAATCTCCGTGCCGCACTCCTTCTGCCCCCTCTCCCGGGTGGGAGGATGCGTCGTCGGCAGGCGGTTCACACGGTGGGAGCACGGGCATGGTGCGGGGTCGGATCCGGCTGTCGCGCACCGGCATGCTCGCTCTCGCGGTGGCGCTGACACTCGGCGCGGCGTCGTCGGCGGCGTACCGCGTCGGGGCGCGCCGGACTGCCCACGGTTCCGCCGCGGCGCCGTCCACGCCGGTCGCCGTGACCCTGGCGGCCTCGACGGCACCGGCCTCGGTGGCGTACGGCGGCACAGTCGTCGTGAGCGGCGTGCTTCGCGATCGGGCGGGCGTTCCGCTGATCGGGCGCGTCGTCGAGGTGCTCGCCGGGCGGGCAGACATGCCCGGGGTGGCGCCGATCGTCGTGGCGGCGCCGCTGACGGACGCGCGCGGGCGGCTGGTGGTGCCCTTCCGGCCGGCCGCAGGGTCGGTCGTCCGACTGCGCTTCGCGGGCGAGCCTGGCGGTGCAGGCCAGCGGTGGCTCGAGGCCGCCGAGTCGAGCGAGGTGCGCGTCGCCGTCGTACCACGGGTCGCCGTGTCCGCCCGGACGCGGCCGGTCGACGGCGGTTGGTCGACGGTGCTGCGCGGCACGGTCCGGCCGGGCCCGGCCGGGGGCCGGGTGGCGTTGGAGCGTCTCGTCCACGGCGGCTGGCACGGCGTCGAGACGGCACGGCTCGCGCGGGCGGGGACGTTCGCGTTCACCGTGCGCACCGCGCGGCCGGGGACGTACCGATACCGCGTGACGCGGGCGGCGGCGGGGGCGTACGGCGCCGGGTCGGGGCGCTACGACCTGCGGCTGGCGATGCCGCGCGCGCCGGCGTTGCCCGGGCTGCCGAAGGGGACGGGCGGGCCGGGGGAGCTTCTCGTGGCGGGGGACTCGCTGGCGTACTACCTGGGGCAGCAGCTCGCGACGGCCCGCGGGAAGCGGCCGACCGCGGTCGACGCGCGGCCGAGCTCGGGGCTGGCGCGGCCGGAGTACTTCGACTGGACGGCGTACGCGCAGACCCAGGTGGAGACCACGCCGCCCGGGGCGGTGGTCGTCTTCATCGGCGCCAACGACTGCCAGCCGTTGCGGGCGGGCGGGACAGGCGCGTGGACGATCCTCGGCTCGGCGAACTGGGTCGCCGAGTACCGCCGGCGGGCGGCGGGGCTCATGCGGGCGTACGTCGGAGACGCGGTGCGGCCGGTGTACTGGATCGGGCTGCCGATAGCGCGGGAGGCCGACATCGCGTCGTGCTACCGCGCGCTGAACGCCGCGACGGCGGGCGCGGCGAAGGACGTCGCAGGCGTGACGTGGATCGAGAGCTGGTCGGTGTACGCGGTCGACGGCCGCTACAACGACTACGTCCACGGCGTCCTCGCCCGCCAGGACGACGGGATCCACCTCACGTTCGCGGGCACGCGGCTGCTCACGCGCAAGGTCTACGCGCTGTTGCGTCCCTGACGGCCCGGCCGCCGCGCGTCCTCCCTGACGCCCCGGCGCGCGAACGACGACCGAGGGCGAGCTGGGAGACGACGGCGAGCGAGCATGCCGCTGGGCTGCCGGCAGGCGCGGGTCGGCCAGGTCAGGTCAGGTCAGCGGCACCACCTCCTCCGGTGGTCCGTGGTGGGGCGGTGCGGGGTCGGGACGCGCGCGGTCGGGGCGTGCGGCGTCGGCAACGTTGGCGGGCGGCTCGAGCCGGTGGAGGCCGTTCTGCTCGGGGGTGAGGTGGCGCTCCAGCCGTACGGCGAGGAACGCGACGATCCCGAGCAGGCCGGTGAGCCCGACGATGAACACTGCCGGCAGCCGCGCGCCGAGCAGCGCGCCGGCGAGCACCGGCCCGAGGACGGACGAGAGCTGCCAGGTGACGCTGGACAGGGCGTTGTACCGGCCGCGGAGGTGCGGCGGCGCGATGTCGTTGACGATCGTCGCTCCGGTGGGCGCCCACAGCGTCTCGCCGAGGCCGAACAGCCCCAGTCCGCTGATGACCGCCGCCGCGGGCAGCAGGGTGCCGCCCAGCAGCGCTGCCGACCCGATGACGAGCCACGACACGCCCCAGATCGCCGCGACGCCCGCCAGGGCGCGGGTCCGTCTTCGGCCTTCGAGGCGTCGTTCGACGACGAGCTGGGCGCACACGATGACAGCGGTGTTGGCGGCGAACGCGAAGCCGATCGCCCGCGTCGAGACGCCCGCAACGTCGCTGACGAAGCCGGGGAACCCGGCGTTGACCTGACCGTAGCCCGCGACGGACAGCAGCAGGGTCACGCCGCAGAGCCGGAGGAACACCCGGTCGGCCAACACTTCCCGGTACCCGCCCGACGCCTCGCCGGGCTCGGGCCGCGGCGGTGGCGCGGCGGCATGCCGGATGGTGGCGAGCATGGCGGCGTACGCGACGTAGGAGAACGCGTCGACGACGTAGATCGCCTGGAACGTGCCCACGCGGTGGACGTCGACGAGCAGGCCGCTCACCGCGCCGCCGATCCCGATGCCGAGGTTGAGCAGCGCGAACTGGACGGCGAACACCCGAGGGCGTTGCTCGGACGGGACGAGCACCGAGATGAGCGCGGCCTGCGCGGGCCACGCCGCGGCGCCGCCGACCCCGATGACGGAGACGGCGAGGAACGCGTGCCACGGCCGGGTGACGCCGGCGAGGCTGGCCGTGCCGACGGCGTTGCAGAGCAGGGCGAGGACGAGCACGCGCCACGGCCCGATGCGGTCGCTCACGGCGCCGAGGACCGGCACGCTGCCGAGGCCGACGAGGCCAAGGGTGGCGATGGCGTACCCGGCCGTGGGGAGGGCGATGCCGCGGACCTTGGTCAGGTAGATCAGGAGGAACGGCAGCGTGAATCCGGTGCCGAGGGCGGACAGCGTGTTGCCCAGGACGAGCCGGCGTACGTCGCTGGAGAGCCGTTGCGGAGCCACGGGTCGAGTCTGGCGAGGAGGTGTGACAGGGCGCGAGGGGTTTCCGGGATCTGTGGACAGGCCCTAGTTGTGGACAGGGTCGGACGGATAGGTGGAGAACAGCGCGAGGCGCCCGCCCTGCCGGCGCAGCACGGTCCGCCAGAGACCGCCGGGCGAGGTGGTGAACGCGTCCCCCGGCAACGGGTCGACGACGAACCAGCCGCCGACCTCGAGCTCGTCGTCGAGCTGGCCGCCGCCCCAGCCGGCGTAGCCCGCGAAGACCCGGACGTACGCCACGTCCGTCGAGAGCACGCCGGGGTCGGCGTCGAGGTCCACCACGCCGACCGTCGGGCTGACGACCTGGACGGCCGCGGAGACGACGCCGGGGCGGGTGCTGCCGAGGCAGATCGCGGCGCTCGGGTCGACCGGCCCACCAGAGAAGACCACCGGCGGGTCGGACGCGACGTCGTGCCAGGCCGGGAGTACGTCGGACACGCGGGTCGCGCTCGGCCGGTTGAGGATCAGGCCGAGAGCACCGTCCTCGTCGTGTTCGAGGACGAGGACGACCGTACGGTCGAAGTTCGGGTCGCTGAGACCAGGCGTCGACACGAGGAGGCGCCCGCGCAGCGACTGGTCGGTCACGCACGGGACGGTACCCGGCCGACCACGGGCTGGTCCCGCGACCGTCGAGCGCGTCCGGTATGCCCGGGACGGCACGCATTGCCCCGCCCGTCGGGGGTGGCTGACCACCCGTCGGAGCCATAGCGGAACGAACCGGGCGGGCGGATGCTTTTCTCGATGCCCGCCCGCACGGGAGGAATGGCCACGTCCTCATGACCGACGTCCTCGTCGTCGACGACGAGCCCGACATCGCCCTGATCTGCCGTCTCGCGCTGACGCTTGCCGGGTTCGAGGTCGAGGCGTGCGAGAACGGGACGGACGCGCTCGCGTTCCTCGCCAACCGCACGCCGGACGTCGTTCTCCTCGACTTGCGGCTGCCCGATCTCAGCGGGTGGGACATCCTCGACCGGCTCCGCGACGACGGGCGGCTCGACAACCTGCGCGTCGTGCTCTTCTCCGCGCATGCCGGTGTCGCGCAGCGCGCGATCGACGAGGGGTGTGTGAGCTTCCTGCCCAAGCCGTTCACGCCCGACGACCTTGTCGCGAATGTCACGGCCGCGGCAGAGCGACGCGTCAGTTAGGTCACGGCGAGGAGGAGACCAAGGGAGAACGGCGAACGCCGTCCCCCGCGTCGGGAGCCGCCCGGCGTACCCCTCGTGAGGAGACGGCATGAAGCGAGTCCTCTGCGGCCTGCTGCTCGGCGCGACCGCGTTCGCGAGCGCTCCGGCGCACGCGACCACCAAGGTCGTGACGGTCACGCCGACGGTCAACGACGACACCATCGGCGTGGGCGTGACGTACGGCCAGTACGACGAGCCGCTCGGCGGCGCGTACTACAAGCGCCACACCAACACGGTCTGCGCGGGACTGAGCTACCAGCTCCCCTTCTGCGTCAGCGTTCCGGTCCAGTAGCTCCAGTGCCCTGAGTCGAACATCCGACTCAGGACAGGTGCGAACGACCGCCGTCGGCGGCGAGGGCGTGCGCGACCGTCCGCAGGTCGGCGGTCGCCACGTCCTCGGGGACGCGCGGCAGCATCTCCTCCCACAGCGCGAGGTTCGAGCCGCGGAGCTGAAGCTGGCCCTCCGGTCGCGCGAGGAACATGACGTGCAGGTGCGCGCCGCCGTCGCCCCACTTGTTGACGTGGACGCGGCCGATGTTGCCGAGTGCCCGCACCGCGCGCTCGATGCGTACCGTGAGGACGCCGAGGTCGGCGGCGTACGTCCCGTCGAGGTCGCCGAGGTCGAGGTGCGCCTTCGGCATCAGCGCGGCCACGAACGGCAGCCCGGTCGGCTCCCCCCACGACGCGAGCACCCAGCGTTCGTCGCTCCACACGACGTCCTTCTCCATGTTGTCGCAGCGCCAGCAGTCCCTGCCGCCCTCGCCGCCGCGCGGCGGCTCGGGCAGCACCGGCGGCTCGAACGGCTTGCTGCGCAGCGCCGCGAACTCGAACGGGAAGATCTCCCACATCGACTGCTCGGGGATCGGCAACCGGCCTTCGGCATCGGCGTGCGCGAGGCACCGGGCGTAGAACTCGTCGGGGGAGTACGTCACGGGCCGTGAGCGTAGCCGCAGGACGACTGGCACGATGGGCGCGCAGGGGTTCGGCGAAACCGGCTCGAGGTCGGCACGCAGAGCACGGCCTCCCGCACGCGTGACGTCGCGCCTCCGGCTACCGGTGGCTCTACGAAGGTGGAGCTCGCTACAGGGGAGAGCCGTCATGCGAATCGCGCGCGTTCTGACCGAGCTTGCGCTCGTCACTACGGGGACGTCCGTAGGGGGCGTGCCGCCCGCTCACGCCGACGAGATCTGCGTCGGTGTCACCGTGACCGGCGTCGTCGCCGCGGCGACCGGGGACCAGTGCTGGGACTCGATGGGTCAGCCGACCTTCGGCTACGACACCCATGTCCCTCTCGGCGTCCTCGGTGACGTGTACGTCCACGCGCGGCTGCCGGTCTAGCTAGCTAGGACGGCTCCGGACGGTCGGGGCACGGCACCGGCGACACCGCGCAGGCCTGGGCGAGGCCCGGGGTGTGCTCGTTGTGTTGGTCGACTCCGACCGGCCCGAGCGGGGTGTCGAGGATGAGCTGCTGCTCGCTCTCCTCGTCGGGTCTCAAGACCGGGTCGCCCGCGGTCGTGAGGGTCACGGGCGCGGGCGCCACGTCCGCGATCGGCCGGCGCGGCGCTGCCGGGCGCGCGACCGCCGCGGCGCGCGGAGCGTCGCCCTGCAGTAGCGCGGCGGTGCGATCGCCGCCCGCGCGGTCGTGCCCGACCCGGGCGACGGGCATCGCCGCGTGCGGGAGCGCCGCCGCGGTCGCGCCTCCGAGGATCGCCGCGACCGTCGTCGCGAGGCTCGCGGCGGCGATGGCGCCGAACGCCGCCGCGCTGGTCGAGCCGGCCGCGGCCACGAGGTCGTTGGCCCGGCGGGCGACGCGGGCGAGCCGTTCGTGCAGCGCCAGCCC
>CBQZLL010000042.1:0-15340 GCA_967749945.1 uncultured Frankiaceae bacterium | reverse complement strand
GTCGGCCGCGGCCGCGCGGATGGTCGAGGCGATCGCGACCGACAGCGGCGCCTCGATGCCCGTGTGCGCGTGGGTGACCGGGCAGTTCGGCATCCGCGACGTCTATCTCGGCGTCCCGGCGAAGCTCGGTCGCGGCGGCGTACTCGCGGTCGACGAGATCCCGCTCACCGACACCGAGCTGGCCGCGCTCAAGGAAGCGGCGGAGGCGGTCCGCGCGAAGCAGGCCGACGTCGCCAATCTCTAGGACCCGCGCATGTCGACGCTGCTGAACATCGGCGTCGTCCTGCTCCTCATTCTCATCGAGGGGCTGTTCGTCGCGGCGGAGATCGCGCTCATCTCGCTGCGCGAGGGGCAGGTCAAGGCGCTGTCGTCGCAGGGCCGCCGTGGCGCGGCCGTCGCGCGGCTCACCGCCGACCCCAACCGCTGGCTCGCCGCCGTCCAGATCGGCGTGACGCTGACGGCGTTGCTGTCGTCGGCGTTCGGCGCGATCACGCTGTCCGAGGAGGCGCGCGACGCGCTCGAACGTCAGGGCGTCGGGCGCACGCTAGCCGGGTTCATCGGCGTCGTGGGCGTGACGTTGCTCATCTCGTTCGTCACGCTCGTCATCGGCGAGCTCGCGCCGAAGCGGATCGGCCTGCAGCGCCCCGAGCCGGTGGCGCGGCTGTTCGCGCCAGTCCTCGACCGGGTTGCGTCGTTCGCCCGCCCGGTCATCTGGCTGCTGTCGAAGTCCACCGACGGCGTCGTACGGCTGCTCGGCGGCGATCCGACCGCGGGCCGCGACTCGATCTCGGAGGAGGAGCTTCGCGGGCTGGTCGCCGCGCACGAGTCGCTGTCCCGCGAGGAACGGCGGCTCATCGACGAAGTGTTCGCGGCCGGCGAACGGCAGCTCCGCGAGGTGCTCGTACCGCGGACCGAGGTGGAGTTCCTCGACGCGTCCACGACGATCGCGAAGGCGTTGCGCGACACCAAGTCCGCGTCCCATTCGCGGTACCCGGTCATCCACGGCTCGGCCGACGACGTCGTGGGCTTCGTGCACATCCGTGACCTCGTCGCCGCGCCGCGCGGCACGACGAAGGTCGGCGACGTCGTCCGCGAGGTGAAGATGCTGCCCGACACCAAGCGGGTGCTCGCGGCGCTGTCGGAGATGCGCCGCGAGGCGTACCACCTCGCCGTCGTCGTCGACGAGTACGGCGGCACCGCCGGCATCGTGACCCTCGAAGACCTCATCGAGGAGGTCATCGGCGACATCCGCGACGAGTACGACCCGGCTGGCACCGTCGCGCGCACGCTGCGCGGCGGCGACATGGAGGTCGACGGGCTGCTCAACCTCGACGAGTTCACCGAGCAGACCGGAATCGTGCTGCCCGACGGGCCCTACGAGACCGTCGCGGGCTACGTCATGTGGGCGCTCGGCCACGTACCCAAGGTTGGCGAGGCGGTCGAGGCGCCGGGGGTGCGGCTCAAAGTGACCCGCCTCGACGCCCGCCGCGTCGACCGGGTCCGCGTGACCTCGCTCGACGGGGACCCGCACACCTCGTAGCGCCGCATGTAGGAGACTCTCCCCATGACCGCGCGACCCCGGGTGCTGTCGGGCATGCAGCCCACGGCCGACTCGTTCCATCTCGGCAACTACCTGGGCGCGCTCGTGCACTGGGTGGCGCTGCAGGACGACTACGACGCGTTCTACTGCGTGGTCGACCTGCACGCGATCACGGCCGGGCACGACCCCGAGACGTTGCGGCGGCGGACCCGGGTCGCGGCGGCGCAGTACCTCGCGGGCGGCATCGACCCCGAGCGGGCGACGCTGTTCGTGCAGAGCCACGTCCGCCAGCACAGCGAGCTGGCCTGGGTCCTCGAATGCATCACCGGCATGGGCGAGGCCAGCCGGATGACGCAGTTCAAGGACAAGTCGGCGAAGGGCGGCGGCGAGTCGGCGAGCGTCGGGCTGTTCGCGTACCCGATCCTGCAGGCCGCCGACATCCTCGTCTACCAGGCCGACCGGGTGCCGGTCGGCGAGGACCAGCGGCAGCACCTGGAGCTGACGCGGGACCTCGCGCAGCGGTTCAACAGCCGCTACGGCGAGACGTTCGTCGTGCCGCAGCCGCACATCGTCAAGAGCACCGGCAAGATCCTCGACCTCCAGGACCCGACGGCGAAGATGAGCAAGTCGGCGGCGTCGCAGGCGGGCGTCATCGACCTGCTCGAAGACCCGGCCGCGATCCGCAAGAAGATCCGGTCCGCCGTCACGGACACCGGTCGCGAGGTCGTCTCCGACGAGGAGAACAAGCCCGGCATCACCAACCTGCTGACGATCCACGCGGCGTTCTCGGGCAAGACGATCGACCAGCTCGAAGCCGAGTACGCGGGCAAGGGTTACGGCGACTTCAAGGCCGACACCGCCGACGTCGTCGTCGCGGCGCTGACGCCGTTCCAGGAGCGGTACCGGCGCTGGGCGGACGACCCCGAGGCGCTCGACACGATCCTCGCGGAGGGCGCGGAACGGGCCCGGGCGATCGCCGAGCAGACCATGGTGAACGTCCGCGACCGGGTCGGGTTCCTCGCGGCCAAGGGCTAGGTCGCTGCCGTGGCCCGGCGCAATATCGGTGTCGCGATCGAGGTGCCGCAGCCGCACGGTGCCCACCTGCAGCGCTGGCGGCAACGTCTCGGCGACCCGCTCGCGATGCGGGTGCCGCCGCACGTGACGTTGCTGCCACCGACCGGCATCCCCGGCGAACGACTCCCCGTCGTCGAGGAGCACCTGCGGCGGATCGCGGCCGAGGAAGGGCCGTTCACGATCACGCTGCGCGGGACGGGGACATTCCGCCCGGTGTCGCCGGTGACGTTCGTCCAGCTCGCGGCGGGCATCTCCGACTGCGAACGCCTCGAGGCGCGGGTCCGGTCGGGCCCGCTGTTCCGGCAGATCAAGTTCAACTACCACCCGCATGTCACGATCGCCCAGGACGTCGACGACGCGGAGCTCGAACGCGGCTTCACCGCGCTGGCGACGTACACCGCGACGTTCGAGGTCTGGGGCTTCACGCTGTTCGAGGAGGGCCCCGACCGGGTGTGGCGGCCGCAGCGCGACTTCCCGTTCGGTCAGGATTTGCCGGGGCCGCCCCCGGGGATGCCCGAGGCGTGATCGCGCACCTGGTCCGGGCCTGGCGGCGCTACCGGTCGGTCGGTGGGGACCGGCTGGCGGCGGCGCTGACGATGTACGCGATCCTGTCGCTGCTCCCGCTGCTGCTCCTCGCGACGTCGGTCCTCGGCTACGTCCTCGCGCACGACCCGGACCGCCAGCAGCAGCTGTTCGCGAGCATCTCCGACGCGCTGCCCGGCGCCGGTCCGCAGCTCGGCCAGGCGCTGGCGAATGTGCGGGAGACCCGCGCGGCGACCGGCGCGTTCGGCCTGGCCGGACTGGTCGTGTCCGGGCTCGGCGGTGTCGGCGCGTTGCGCGACGCCCTGCGCATCATGTGGGACCTCGGCCCCGACCCGCGCGGCCTGCTCCGGCGCAAGGCCTCCGACGCGGTCGCGGTCGTGCTCGTCGGCGTGACGTTGCTCGTGTCGTTCGGCGTGTCGGCGCTCGCGACCGGCCGCGCGGGGGCGTTCGGCGTCGGCGTCGGTGTCGACGTGGCGCTGTTCCTCGTGCTGTTCACCTGGCTGCCGCGGACCCGGTGGCCGTGGCGGCGGTTCGTCCGCGGCGCGGTGTTCGGGGGCGTCGCGTTCGGCGTCCTCAAGCTCGGCGCGGGCCTCTACGTCGGCCAGGTCGCGACGCGGTCGACCGCGCTGTACGGCTCCATCGGCACCGCTGTCGCGGTCCTCGTCGGCCTCTACCTGGTGAGCCTGATCGTGCTGTTCACCGCCGCGTGGACGGTGACCGCGCCTGGGTGGGTGGGTGGGTCAGACGACGTACGGCAGAATCCGGCCCATGATCCTCGTGGCGGGCGGTACCGGATTCCTCGGCAGGGCGATCGTGTCGGCGTTGCGTCGCGACGGGCATGAGGTTCGCATCCTGTCGCGCGGTACGCGGAGCAACCCGTTCGTCGACGACCGCGGTGTGACGCTCGTCCAGGGCGACGTCCGCGAGGCGGCGACCCTCGACGGCGCGTTCGCGGGCTGCGACACGCTCGTCGTCGCGGTGCAGTTTCCCGGGCACCCGGTCGAGGTGCTGAAGAAGGCCTTGACGTACGACGAGTTCGATCGCAAGGGCACCGAGAACCTCGTCGCCGCAGCGAAGAAGGCCGGCGTCTCGCGAATCGTCTACATGTCCGGCGCGGGCGTCGGGCAGGGACGTCCGGAGGAGTGGTTCGTCGCGAAGGACCGCGCCGAGGCCGCGGTGACGGGCAGCGGCGTGACGTACACGATCTTCCGGCCGTCGTGGATCTACGGGCCGCGCGACCGCAGCCTCAACCGGCTCGCGTTCTTCGCCCGGCTACTGCCGTTCGTCCCGCTGCCCGGGCCCGGCACGGCGAAGGTGCAGCCCGTGCACGTCGACGACGTCGGCACCGCCGTCGCGCTCGCGTTGAAGCTGCCCGCGGCGGAGAACCAGGTCGTCGAGATCGGCGGCCCGCAGACGCTGAACTTCCGGCAGATCGTCCCCATCATGCTCACCGTCATGGGCAAACGGCGGCTCGTCCTCCCGACGCCGACGCCGATCGTGAAGATGGGCGCGGCGCTGCTCGCGCGACTGCCCGGGCGGATCCTGTCGCCGCGCGCCGTCGACTTCGCGAACGGCGACGGCCAAGTCGACAACCGCGCCCTCTACGAGCTACTCGGCTGCCACCCGCGCCCGCTGGCCGAGGGCATCGCTTACCTCCGCCGGTAGACGACGAAGGCCCGGGCGGGCACGCCCGGGCCCTCCGTGTCGTCGCGGGTCAGACGATGCGGACCGCATCCGCTTGCGGGCCCTTCTGGCCCTGGGTGATCTCGAACTCGACCCGCTGCCCCTCGTCGAGGCTACGGTAGCCGTCGGCCTGGATGGCCGAGTAGTGGACGAACACGTCCTGGCCGCCGTCGACTGCGATGAAACCGAAACCCTTCTCGGCGTTGAACCACTTCACGGTGCCCTGGGTCACTGCCTTTCCCCTTGCCTACGAGCCACTGGAGCGCGGCCGGACGAGGCGGACGTTACCGCCCGAAAAAGGGCAGGGGAAGATCACGTTTCAGCGAACGGGCAACCGCAGCCTCGGGGCCGAGCGGCCGAAGCGGTAGCGGCGGCGTACCGCCCGGCGGCGCAGCGCGACGAGGCCGCCGAGACCCAGCACTGCGCCGGCGGCCGGGACAGCCGGGTTGCGCGACCCGGACCGCGGCGGCCGGACGACCGCGGTCGCCGGTGCGACGGCATCGGCACCGGTGCGCGACCGGCCCGCGCGGTCGACCTCGTCGGTGTCGGTCAGCGGGTCGACGAGCCGGCCGACCGGGACGGTTCGGCCGAGCGCGGTGAACCCCCAGTCGAGCAACGCCGTCGCGTCCGGGTACATCGACTCGGCCTTGAGCAGCGTGACGATGACGGTGTGGCCGCCGCGGCGGGCGGCGCCGACGTACGTATGCCGCGCCGCGACCGTGAATCCGGTCTTGATGCCGATGGCGCCGCGGTACTTCGTGAGCAGCTTGTTGTGGTTGTAGATCTCGAACCGCTTGCCGCCCGGCGCGGGGATGGTGTCGCGCAACGTCGCGGCGTACTTCGCGAACGTCGGGTTCTGCAGGCCGGCGCGGGCGACGAGCGCGAGGTCGTACGCCGACGTGAGCTGGTCCGGCGCGTCGAGGCCGCTGGGGTTGCGGGCGAGCGTGTCGTACGCCTGCAACCGCTGCGCGGTGGCGTTCATCGTCGCCACGGTCTTGGTCATGCCGCCTGCGGCGCCGGCGAGGGCGTTGGCGGCGTCGTTGCCCGAGACGACGAGCATCGCCTCGACGAGCTTCCCGACGGGGTAGCGGACGCCCTCGACCAGCCCGACCCGGCTGCCCTCGATGTTCACCTCGTCGAAGGTCGGCAGGTAGTACTCGTGCAGCTTCAGCTCGGGGAGGAGCGCGACGGCGGTGAGCGTCTTGAGCGTGCTCGCCGGGAGGTAGCGGCCGTGCGCGTTCCGGGCGGCGAGCACCTCGCCCGAGTCGGCGTCGGCGACCACCCAGCCCGCGGCCGAGACGGCGGGGACCGGCGGGGCGCCGCGGCCGCTGACGAGGCGGCTGGTGGCGAGCGCCGCGCCGCCGACGACGGGTCGGGCGGGATCGGCGGTGGCGGGTGCGGCGAAGGCCGCGAGAGTGGCGACAGAGACTGCGGCCGCGTGCAGGCGTACCGCGGCCACTCCCATGGGGCAGCAGGATACCGGGTCGTACCGGGCGCGCCGCGACCCGTGGGAGACTGCCCCGTGGTCATGTCACGACGCGTCTCCGCGTTCCTGCTCGCCGTCGGGGTCTGGACCTGGTTGATCTGGCCGAACTTCCTCCGCAACATCTGGAAGGACGACCGGGCGTTCGGGCCGGGGCACAAGCCCACGTCGTTCCTCGTGGTGCACGCCGTACTGGTCGGGACGTCATTGCTGATCGGCACGGCGGTCGGCGTCATCGGCTGGCGCGGCTGGCGCGCCTCGGCCCGCCTGGACTCCGGCGTCCGCGCGCTCCGCGACTTCGTCTCGACCACGAAGGACTAGACCGGGCTTGTCGCGTTGTGTGCGGGATTCGGCTGCCTAGGGCCGGCAAATTCCGCACACAACGCAGTTCAGACGCGGCGGAACAGCAGCGCGCGCTTCACTTCCTGGATGGCTTTGGTGACCTCGATGCCGCGCGGGCACGCCTCGGTGCAGTTGAACGTCGTCCGGCAGCGCCAGACACCCTCCTTGTCGTTGAGGATGTCGAGCCGCTCCTCGGCGCCGTCGTCGCGGCTGTCGAAGATGAACCGGTGCGCGTTGACGATCGCGGCCGGGCCGAAGTACTCGTCGTCGGTCCAGTAGATCGGGCAGGACGTCGTGCACGCCGCGCACAGGATGCACTTCGTCGTGTCGTCGAAGCGCTCGCGGTCGTCGGCCGACTGCTGTCGCTCGCGGGTCGGCTCCTTGTCGTGCGTGATGAGGAACGGCTTCACCGCGCGGTACGCCTCGAAGAACGGCTCCATGTCGACGAGCAGGTCCTTCTCGACGGGCAGGCCCTTGATCGGCTCGACGACGATCGTGTCGGGCAGGTCCTTGACGAGGACCTTGCAGGCGAGCCGGTTGACGCCGTTGACGCGCATCGCGTCCGAGCCGCAGATGCCGTGGGCGCAGGAGCGGCGGAACGTCAGCGTGCCGTCGAGGTTCCACTTCACGTAGTGCAGGAGGTCGAGCAGCCGGTCGTTCGGCTCGCACGGAACGGTGTACGACGCCCAGTGCGGCTCGGGGTCGGCCTCGGGGTTGTAGCGACGGAGCTTGAGCGTGACGTCCATCAGACTGTGTCCATTTAGTACTTGCGCTCCATCGGCTGGTAGCGAGTCACGGTCACCGGCTTGTAGTCGAGACGGATGGTGTCGCCGTCCTTGTACGCCATGGTGTGCCGCATGAAGTTGGCATCGTCGCGGTTGGGGTAGTCCTCGCGGAAGTGCCCGCCACGGCTCTCGGTCCGGGCGTGCGCGCCGGTGACGAGCACCTCGGCGAGGTCGAGCAGGAAGCCGAGCTCGACCGCTTCGAGCAGGTCGGTGTTGTACCGCTTGCCCTTGTCCTGGATGGTCGCGCGGGAGTACCGCTCCTTGAGGCCGGCGATGTCGACGAGCGCCTGCTTCAACGTCTGCTCGGTGCGGTAGACGGAGGCGTTCGCGTCCATCGTCTCCTGCAACGCGTTGCGTATCGACCCGACGGACTCGCCGTGCTGGTTGGCGCGGAGCCGGTCGTCGTGCGCGTTGCTCCGCAGGCCCTCGACCATCGCGACGACCCGCCCGGCCGGGTCGTCGGGTAGCTGGACGAAGTCGTTCTTCGCGGCGAACGCGGCGGCGTTGAGGCCGCTGCGGCGGCCGAACACGTTGATGTCGAGCAGGCGGTTGGGACCGAGCCGGTTGGCGCCGTGGACGGACACCGTCGCGCACTCGCCGGCGGCGTACAGGCCGGGGACGGTCTCGACGTTGTTGCGGAGGACCTCGGCCTCGACGTTCGTCGGGATGCCGCCCATCGCGTAGTGCGCGGTCGGCTGGATCGGGATCGGGTCGGTGTACGGCTCGATGCCGAGGTAGGTGCGGGCGAACTCGGTGATGTCGGGCAGCTTGGCGTCCAGCTGCTCCGGCGGCAGGTGCGTCAGGTCCAGGAAGACGTGGTCGCCGGCGGGGCCGCAGCCGCGGCCGGCCCGGATCTCGGTGTAGATCGCCCGGGCCACCATGTCGCGCGGCGCGAGGTCCTTGATGGTGGGGGCGTAGCGCTCCATGAAGCGCTCGCCGTCCTTGTTGCGGAGGATGCCGCCCTCGCCGCGGGCGCCCTCGGTGAGCAGGATGCCGAGCTTGTAGATGCCGGTCGGGTGGAACTGGAAGAACTCCATGTCCTCGAGCGGAAGCCCTGCGCGCCAGACGATTCCGGGGCCGTCGCCGGTCAGCGTGTGGGCGTTCGACGTGACCTTGAACATCTTGCCGAAGCCGCCGGACGCGAAGATCACGGCCTTGGCCTGGAAGACGTGGATCTCGCCGGTCGCCAGCTCGTACGCGACGCAGCCCGCGGTGCGGCCGTCGTTGATGAGGATGTCGAGGACGTAGAACTCGTTGAAGAACTCGACCTCGTGCTTGACGCACTGCTGGAACAGCGTCTGCAGGATCATGTGCCCGGTGCGGTCGGCCGCGTAGCAGGCGCGGCGGACCGGCGCGGCGCCGTGGTTGGCGGTGTGGCCGCCGAAGCGTCGCTGGTCGATCCGGCCCTCGGGCGTGCGGTTGAACGGCAGCCCGAACTTCTCCAGGTCGTACACCGCGTCGATCGCCTCGCGGCACATGACCTCGGCCGCGTCCTGGTCGACGAGGTAGTCGCCGCCCTTGACGGTGTCGAACGTGTGCCACTCCCAGTTGTCCTCCTCGACGTTGGCGAGGGCGGCGCACATGCCGCCCTGCGCCGCGCCGGTGTGGGAGCGGGTCGGGTAGAGCTTGGTGAGGACCGCCGTACGGCAGCGCTGTCCGGCTTCGAGCGCCGCGCGCATGCCGGCGCCGCCGGCCCCGACGACGACCGTGTCGTACCGATGGATCTGCATGTGAGTTGTCGCCTACCCGGTGATCGCGGGGTCGAAGGTGAAGATGACGAGCGTCCCGAGCATGACGATGAGGAACGTGCTGACGTACAGCAGCATCTTCAGCCAGAAGCGCGTCTGGTCGCGTTCGGCGTAGTCGTTGACGATCGTGCGCAGGCCGTTGGTGCCGTGCAGCTCCGCGAGCCAGAGCATCGCGAGGTCCCAGGTCCGCCAGAACGGCGACGACCAGCGGCCCGCGACGAACGCGAAGTTGACGCGTTCGACGCCGCCGTCGGCGATGTGCATGACGAGCAGGTGACCGAGGACGAGGAAGACGAGCAGCAACCCCGACACCCGCATGAAGACCCAGGAGTAGAGCTCGAAGTTGGTGCCGCTCGCGCGGCGGCGGGCGCGGGTCCGGGGGCGTTCGATGTCGACGGCGGACACTACGAACCCAGGTACCGCTCGGCCACCGGCCGGAGCATGAAGAAGGACGCGGGCCCCATGAGCATCGCGAAGATGATGAGCTCGCCGTAGAGCATCTGCCTCTGCAGGCGGACGCCCTTCTCCCAGAAGTCGACGAGCATGACGCGGATGCCGTTCAGCGCGTGGAACAGCACCGCCGCGACGAGACCGACCTCCATGAGCGTGACGATCGGGTGCTTGTACGTGTCGACGACCTTGTCGTAGTCGTTCGGCGAGACGCGCACCAGCGCGGTGTCGAGGACGTGGGCGAACAGGAAGAAGAACACGAGGACGCCGGTGACGCGATGCGCCACCCACGACCACATGCCTTCGCGGCCGCGGTACAGCGTGCCTTTGGGCACAGTGCCCCTCCGAGTCGCGCTAACGGAAAATTCCGCTCGCGACTCTACCTCCGCGCGCTGCGGGGCCGTCGCAGCAGGTGCCGGTCGTCGTCACCGCGCCGCCCGACGGCCGGGTCGTCGCGCGCGCAGGGATCCGGTCAGCAGGTGCCTACGGTCACGGCCTTGCGGCCGTTGACACGGGTGAGGACCGACTGGCAGTACGCGGTGGGGACGCCGGTGTCCGCCGCGACGAGCGAGCCCGTGTAGACGAGGACGACGTTGCTCAGCGCCGCAGCCGGGTACACGTGGTGCTCGGGCCGCGTCGTCCCGGGCTCCATGACCGCCTGCGTCCACTGGTCATCGACGGCGGTGACGTAGCCGGCGCCCGCGATCGTGCCGGTCACGGTGAAGTGCGCGACGTACGAGCCGAGTACGCCGCCCGACGAGCTCGCCCACGACGTGAAGTCGACCGCGGTCCTCTTCAGGGCGGGGTTGATGAAGACCCACCCGCCGGCGCGCGGTCTGGTGGCGTGGCTCGCGGTCGGGGCGGCCAGGGCGGCGGCGGCGGCGATCAGGACGACGAGGGTGCGGCGACGACGCATCTGGGACCCCCCACTGGGTGCGGTGGCACGGCCAGTACACGAGGCCGCGTCCCGTTCGTCAAGGTTGGTATCGGTTTGGGAGGGTCGGGGAAGGCATCGGGACGCGTCGGTAGCATCGACGGCATGGGTGAGGGTCGTACGTCGGAGTCGGGGCTGCCGATCGAGTCCGTGTACGGCCCGGATGATCTCGCCGGGTTCGACCCGAAGACCGCGCTCGGCGAGCCGGGCGAGTACCCGTTCACCCGCGGCGTCTACCCGACCATGTACGCGGGGAAGCCGTGGACGATGCGGCAGTACGCCGGCTTCGGCACCGCCACGGAGTCGAACGAGCGCTACCACGCGCTGCTCGCCGCGGGGACGACCGGGCTGTCGGTGGCGTTCGACCTGCCGACGCAGATGGGCCTCGACTCGGACCACCAGTCGGCGCACGGCGAGGTCGGCAAGGTCGGCGTCGCGATCGACTCGATCGACGACATGCGGACGCTGTTCGACGGGATCCCACTCGACACGGTGTCGACCTCGATGACGATCAACGCGCCCGCGGCCGTACTGCTGCTGCTCTACCAGCTCGTCGCCGAGGAGCAGGGCGTCGCGGGCGACCGGCTCAACGGCACCATCCAGAACGACGTGCTCAAGGAGTACATCGCGCGCGGGACGTACATCTACCCGCCGGCCGAGTCGTTGCGCCTCGTTACCGACGTCTTCGCGTACTGCCGGGCCGAGATCCCGCGGTGGAACACCATCTCGATCTCCGGCTACCACATGGCCGAGGCGGGCGCGACGCCCGTGCAGGAGGTCGCGTTCACCCTCGCCGACGGCATCGAGTACGTCCGCGCGGCCGTCCGCAGCGGCCAGGACGTCGACGAGTTCGCGCCGCGGCTCGCGTTCTTCTTCGTCGCCCGGACGACGTTGCTCGAGGAGGTCGCGAAGTTCCGCGCGGCCCGGCGGATCTGGGCGCAGGTCATGCGCGACGAGTTCGGCGCGAAGAACCCGAAGTCGTTGATGCTCCGCTTCCACACGCAGACCGCCGGCGTGCAGCTCACCGCGCAGCAGCCCGAGGTCAACCTGGTCCGGGTCGCGATCCAGGCGCTCGCCGCGGTGCTCGGCGGGACGCAGTCGTTGCACACGAACTCCTACGACGAGGCGATCGCGCTGCCGACGGTGAAGGCGGCGACGCTGGCGCTCCGGACGCAGCAGGTACTCGCGTACGAGACCGACCTGCCCGCGACCGTCGACCCGTTCGCCGGGTCGTACGCCGTCGAGTCGATGACGAACGACGTCGAGGCCGCGGCGCGCGCGTTGATGGACCGGGTCGCCGAGCTGGGTGGAGCGGTCGCGGCGATCGAGCAGGGGTTCCAGAAGGCGGAGATCGAGCGGGCCGCGTACGCGGTCGCCCAGGGCGTCGAGGACGGCTCGCGGACCGTCGTCGGCGTGAACCGGTTCGTCGCCGCGACGGAGGAGGCGTACGAGCCGCTCCGGGTCGACCCGACGATCGAGGCGGCGCAGCGGGACCGGCTCACCCGGCTGCGGGCCGACCGGGACGGCGACGAGATCGCCAAGCGGCTCGACGAGGTCCGCGCGGCGGCGCGCGGGAGCGAGAACGTGCTCTACCCGCTGCGCGAGGCGCTGCGGGCGCGCGCGACGGTCGGCGAGGTCTGCGACGCGCTCCGCGACGTGTGGGGGACGTACCGCCCCCACGACACGTTCTAGTCACCCTTCAGGGTGGCGTAGATGCGCCAGATGGCGATTAGGTGGCCTGTAACGCCGGGTGCCGCGCCCGGCGGCGAGGTCGCCGATGCCCAGCAGCGCTCGTCTCGCCGTGCTCGCGCTCGCGGCTGCCCTCGTTCCGTGGCGCGCCGCCGTGGCCGGCGCGCTGTGCGTCGAGGTGGCCACGTCCGGGATCGCCAGTGGTCCGGTCGGGCACTGTGTGCCGTACGACGGGGTGGCGGTGTGCCACTCGGTCGAGGAAGGTCGGGACCCGACGCTCGGGGTCTCCGTCACGGCGTGCCGTCCGGAGGCCTGAGGGTCAGCCGCACTGCACGACGCCCGCGTTGCAGACCGGGCCGTGGCCCGGGGTGTCCTGCCACTCCTCGTATTCGACGTAGATCGTGCCCCCGAGCGGGTCCTTGATCCAGATGCCGGCGTCGGAGTGCGTCCCCGCCTCGCCGCTGAACGGCTTGTCGTAGACGTTGACGGACACGTCGACCGGATCGGCGTGCCGATGGGTCGTGAAGACCGACGGTGCGGGAGCCCGGCGCGCTGTCGTCCGGGCGAGCTCCGGGGACGCCCTCCTGGCCGTCGCCGTGACGCCGTGCGGCGTCTCGCGGTCGGCCGACGCGGCCAGGGTCCCCGCGGCCCCGGCGGCCGGTGAACCGGGCTGGGCGATCGCGAGCAGCATCCCGGCCATGGTGGCTCCGGCCACCGCCGGGAGCGCGGCGGCAAGCACTGAGGCCGCACTCCCGCTGAGCATGTCGAAGACCGGCGCGTGCCGGCGGACGAACTCGCGGACCCGCAGCCCGAGTAGCGCGACGGTGCCGAGGGGGCGGTCGCCGCCCAGGGCGACGTACGCGTTCTGCAGCTTGCGGCGGGCGCGGAACAGCTGCTGGCGGGTGGCGTTCTCGTTCCCGCCGGTCAGCTCGGCGATCGCGCTGATGCTGAGGCCCTGGACGTCGCGGAGCCGGACCAGCGCCCGGTCCTGGCTGGTGAGCCGGGTGAGCGCCCGGACCAGTCGGTCGGCGTCGTCGCGGGCGCTGACCTGGTCCCAGACTCGCGTCTCGTCGGGCAGGTCGGCGAGGTCGTGAGCGTCGACGGCGGTCGCGAACGCGTTGTGCCGGGCCAGGTCGCGGCCGACGTTGCGGGCGACGACGGACAGCCACGGCCACGCGTCCGCCTCGTCGCCCAGCAGGCCGGGACGCGCGTAGAGGCGGGTGAGCGCCTCCTGCGCGATGTCCTCGGCGTCCCGCGGTCCGAAGATCGCGGTGAGCCAGCGGACCAGGCGGCCCCGGTGGGTGTGGCAGATGGCGGCGAAGGCCTCGCCCCAGTCCGGCGGGGGCGCCGGCTCGTCAGGCTGGGTGGCAGACATGGACTGACTCCTTGATGGCTCGATCACGCCACGAGGCGTAGACAAGGTTCTGCTGAGATATTTCGGGTCGAGCTGTAACAAAGCCCGCCCGAGCGGCGTACTGCAGGCGATGGCTTCGTGCCAGGCACGACACCGGGGCCGCGACGGGGGACGTCGCGGCACGGCCGACCCCGAACGGGGGAACGATGAACGTACGGAAGGTCCTCGCGATTCTCGTCGCGGCGCCGTCGCTGGTCGTGGCGATGGGCGCCCCGGGCCACGCTGCCACCACGGGGGTGGTGGCGTTCGCCGGCACGCTGTCGGTGACGCCGACCCTCTCGCCCGGCGCGGGCAGCGTCGACGTCTGCTTCGCCACCCTCACGCCCTGCGCCAACACGGTGTCCTCGACGGGGATCGCGGCGGGTGCGGACGTCGCGCAGGCCGTCGACGGGCTGCAGGCGCACGCGGCGTACACCGAGATCTGCGCGCCGGTGACCGGCCTGCCCGCGATGGGCAGCGCGACGCTGACGGCGACCGTGCACCAGCTCCCGTCCAGCACGTGGAGCGCACCGATCTCGGCAACCTGGCAGCGGGTCGGCCTCGTCGCGGTGATCCAGGGCGGGGCGACCGGCGCCGCGCTGTTCGTGCCGGCCGGGCCCGCGACGTGCGGGCAGCCGGTCCAAGTCGCGGTCATCGGCGCCGCGGCGTTCACCGCGTGAGGTGACCCCATGACCCGTCCCGCCCGGTGGCTTGCGCCCCTCACGACTCGCCGGGCGGGACGGCTGCGCCCGGAAAAGATCCGAGAAATCGCGACGAATCGCGTAACACGGAGCCCCGTTCGTCCGTACTGCTTGCAGATGCTCGAACCGTCGATGGGGTCCCCAGTCGTGCCGCAGTTCGATCGGCCGCCCGCCCGGGCGAACGTCCGGAGCACACCCGCGACGACCCTGAGGGGCCGGGCGTCCTCCGGGCGCGGTCTCGGTCGCGCAGGCGAGCTCGCGTCCGGACTGTCCTGGCCCGGTGCGACCGCGCGGGGGCCGGCCGCACCGGGCCAGGCACGGCGGTCGCGCACGGCCGTGCGGCAGCCCGGGCACGCGGTCGCGGCGCAACGGGTGGGGGGCTGGTGCGCCGCGACGACCCTCGTCGCCGCGTCGGTTGCCGGCTGCGCGGCCCCGGGCGGTGCCGGCACGCCCGCCGCGGGCAGGGTGGCGGACGTCGGAACGCCGGGCGGACCGGCGGCGTCCACGCGTGGCGCGGGGTCGGCTGGTAGCACGGGGGACGGTGCGCTGAGTGGTCCAGCGGGCGGTGGGACGGCCGCCGGCGGCGGAGGGTCCGGGGAGCTCGGCGGCGAGACAGGCGCCACCGGTCCGGCGGCGGGACGGGCGGGGCCCGCCGGGCAGGTCCCCTCGGGCGCGCCGTCGTCAGCGCCGTTGCGGGTCACCCTTGGCGCGGGGTGCGTGACGCCGGGCGGCACGCAGCGGCTCGTCGTCGACACGGTGCCGGGGGCGTTCGTCGCGTACGACAGCCTGTACCCGGACGGCCGGGACGGACAGGTGTACGGCGGCGCGAACGGCCGGGCGCGCAGTGACGCCGACGGCCGCGTCGTCGCGTCGTGGCGGGTCGCGCCCGGCGCGCCGGTCGGGCAGGTCCGGGTCGACGTCGGCGCGTCGGCGCCCCGCGGCGCGGCGGTCAGCATGGCGTACTACCGGCTGGCG
>CBQZLL010000041.1:0-15435 GCA_967749945.1 uncultured Frankiaceae bacterium | reverse complement strand
CGCCGCCGTGGCGGGCCATGCCGCCGTACGTGTCGACGATGATCTTGCGACCGGTCAGCCCGGCGTCACCCATCGGGCCGCCGATCTCGAACTTGCCGGTCGGGTTCACGAAGACGCGGTAGCCGTCGTACGAAAGGCCGACCCGCGCGAGCTCGGGCTCGATCACATGCTCGATGACGTCGGGCTTGAGCAACGTCTCGATGTCGATGTCCGCGGCGTGCTGGCTCGACACGACGACAGTGTCGAGGCGCACCGGGCGGTCGTTCTCGTACTCGACCGAGACCTGGGTCTTGCCGTCGGGCCGGAGGTACGGAATCACGCCGGCCTTGCGGACCTCGGCGAGCCGGCGGGCAAGGCGATGGGCCAGCGCGATCGGCAGCGGCATGAGCTCGTCGGTCTCGTCACAGGCGTACCCGAACATCATCCCCTGGTCGCCCGCGCCCTGGCGGTCGAGCGCGTCCTCGACGGACTCGCCGGTCCGCGCCTCGTACGCCGCGTCGACGCCCTGTGCGATGTCCGGCGACTGCGCGCCGATGGCAATGTTGACGCCGCACGACGCGCCGTCGAAGCCCTTCTTCGACGAGTCGTAGCCGATGCCGAGAATCGTCTCGCGGACGATCGTCGGGATGTCGGCGTAAGCCTCCGTCGTGACCTCGCCCGCGACGTGCACCTGGCCGGTCGTGATGAGGGTCTCGCACGCGACACGGCTCTTCGGATCCTGCGCGAGCATCGCGTCGAGGATGGCGTCCGAGATCTGGTCGGCGATCTTGTCCGGGTGGCCCTCGGTGACGGACTCGGACGTGAACAGGCGCTTGGTCACGGTGCTCCAGACAGGTGGCTGCGCCCCGGCTACGTCCCCGCGGCGTCGTTGCGTGCGAGTGTACCGGCGTCCCACTCCGCGGCCAGCATCGCGTAGGACGCGTGGTCGACGGACCGCCCGCCGACGACCTCGTTCGCCCGGAGCACGCCCTCGAACGCGAAGCCGAGACGCTCGGGTACGGCGCGGCTGCGGACGTTGTCGACCGCCGCCCGGATCGACACCCGCCGGAACCCGAGGTCGCGGAACGCCGCGTCCGTCAGCACCCGCGCGGCACGCGTGACGACGCCGCGGCCGACGTGCGCGGAGTCGAGCCAGTAGCCGAGGTCGGTCTTCGCGTCGCCGCGGTTCATCCGCAGGCCGATGCCGCCGACGAGGATGCCCTGGTAGCGGAGGTTGCAGTGCAGCTGGCGGCCGGCGGCGTACTCGCCGCGGACAAACTTCAGGTAGGCCGTCGAGTCGGCCTCGGTGGCCGTCGCGTCGACCCACGGCATCCACGGACGCAGGTGGTCACGGTTGCGGTCGACCAGCGCGAACATCTCCGGCGCGTGGTGCTCCTCAGCCAGCTCCAGCGCGACCTCGTCGTCGACCCGTAGCGAGAACATGCTGGCGACCCTAAGCCCGGTTTGCCGGGGCGGTCCGGCGGTTTTGGCGTCGCGCGGCATACCCGACGGGCGCCGATCGCGGTAGATTTGCCCGATTCATCCTGGGGGGACCAGGAGGAGTCATGCGCGCCCAAGCCGCGATCCTTGCCACCGCCACCCTTGCTGCTCTCGGCCTGCCGTCGGCGCACGCCGCCACGACCACGAAGGTCGTGGAACGAACCTTCCGCGTCGAGCTCGCGCCCAGCCGGACCATCACCGGCCACGTCCGCGCGACGGCGGTCCTGACGAGCGGCAGTACGTTCACCGGGCTCGTCCAGTGCGACGCCGTCTCGATCGGCGACGTCCCGTTGACGACCGGCATCGGGTGCACGCTCTACTCGAACGCGGGTGCGAACGGCCGAGTCGACGCTCCGTTCCTCACGTTCCCTGGCGCCGCCAGCGCGAGCGCCGGCACGGGCACGATCGGGTCGGGCTACTTCGAGATGTGCGTCTACGGCATCGCGACGTTCGGACCGGTCACCGGGACGGCGTACTTCGCGCCACCGTGCACCGCCGCCAGCCTGCTCTGACCTAGCAGGGCATGCCGTCCCAGAACTTCGTGATCTTGGCGAGGTTGTGCACCATATGCGTGCAGAACATCGCCAAGATCACGAGATGGGGGGCTGGCGAAGCACGCCGCGACGAGGGCGACCGCCGGCCCGCCGCCCCCGACGTTCCAGTTCGTGACCCTCAGCGGGGGGTGAGCCGCTCGGCGACGAGGTCCCAGACCGCGTGCGCCAGCGCGTCCTTGGAACCGTGCGGGATCTCGGTCGAGGTCCCGTCGGCGCCGAGGACGATCGCGGCGTTGTGCTCGACCTCGAACGCCACGCCCTCCCCCACCTCGTTGACGACGAGGAGGTCGCAGCCCTTGCGGGCGAGCTTTTCCCGGCCGTGCGCGAGCGCGTCGTCGGTCTCCGCGGCGAACCCGACGACGACCTGCCCTCCGGGCCGCGTCGCGACGACCTCGACGAGGACGTCGGGGTTGCGGACCAGCGCGACGGGCGCCGGCTCCGCGTCGGTCTTCTTGACCTTCGTCGCCGACCGCGTCACCGGCCGGAAGTCGGCGACCGCGGCGGCCATCACGACCGCGTCGGCGTCACGCGCTGCCGACAGCACCGCGGTCCGCAGGTCGTCGGCCGACACGACGCGGACGACCTTCACGCCCGCCGGGTCGGGCAACGCGACGTTCGCCGCGATGAGGGTCACCTCGGCGCCGCGCGCGGCGGCGGTCCGGGCGAGCGCGTAGCCCTGGCGGCCGGACGACCGGTTGCCGAGGAAGCGCACCGGATCGAGGTACTCGCGGGTGCCGCCGGCGGACACGACGACCCGCCGTCCGGCGAGGTCGGTCCCGCGTTCCGCGCCGGCCAGCGCCGCGAGCGCGACCGACACGATCGACTCGGGCGAGGGCAGGCGCCCGGGGCCGACGTCGCCCTTGGCGAGTGGCCCGACGTCGGGGTCGAGGACGACGGCACCGCGCGACCGCAACGTCGCGACGTTCGCGACGGTCGCCGGGTGCTCCCACATCTCGGTGTGCATCGCGGGGGCGTAGACCACGGGACATCGCGCGGTCAGCAGCGTGCCGGTCAGCAGGTCGTTGGCTCGACCGTTGGCGGCGCGGGCGAGCAGGTCGGCGGTCGCGGGCGCGACGACGACGAGGTCGGCGGTCTGGCCGAGGCGTACGTGCGCGATAGACGGGACGTCGTCGAACACCTCCGCAGTCACCGGCTCGCCCGACAACCCCTCGAACGTCGCCGCGCCGACGAACTTCAGCGCGGTCCGCGTCGGCACGAAGCGGACGGAGTGGCCGGCCTCGATGAGCAACCGGAGGACCTCGACGGACTTGTACGCCGCGATCCCCCCGGACACACCGAGGACCACGCGGGCCATGGAGCGGTCCTACGCCTCGACCTGCTCGTGCGTGAGCAGGCCGGCGTTGATCTCGCGGAGGGCGATCGAGAGCGGCTTCTCCTGCGGCGCGGCGGGGACGAGCGGCCCGACGTACTCGAGCAGACCCTCGCCGAGCTGGCTGTAGTACGCGTTGATCTGGCGCGCCCGCTTGGCGGCGTAGATCACCAGCGAGTACTTCGAGTCGGTGGCCTCGAGCAGCTCGTCGATGGGCGGGTTGGTGATGCCTTCGGGGGTGGCGTTCGCGCCGGACATGCGGTCCCTCTCGTGGTACGTCGCCCGGGCAGCCCAAAACCGCTGGTCACACCGGGGTTTCGAGCAAGGCTACCACGCGCGCGGCGGCCTCCTCGACGGTGTCGTTGACGACGACGACGTCGAACTCGTCCTCGGCGGCGAGCTCGATCCGCGCGAGGTCGAGCCGGTCGCGTATCTGCTCGGGGTCCTCGGTCCCCCGCCCGACGAGCCGCCGCGCGAGCTCGTCGAACGACGGCGGCGCCAGGAACACGAGCAACGCACCCGGCATCGCGGCCCGCACCTGCCGCGCGCCCTGCAGGTCGATCTCGAGCAGCGCAGGTACGCCGTTGGCCAGCCGCCGCAGCACCGGCTCGCGCGGCGTGCCGTAGCGGTGCCCGTCGTACGTCGCCCACTCCAGCAACGCACCCGACGCGACGAGCCGGTCGAGCTCCTCGTCGGTCACGAAGTGGTACTCGACCCCGTCGGCCTCGCCCGGCCGCGGCGGGCGCGTCGTCACCGACACCGAGATCCAGGCTTCCGGCTGCCGGCGGCGGATCTCCGCCAGGACGCTGCCCTTCCCGACCCCGGAGGGGCCGCTCAACACGACCAGCCGCGCGCTCAGCTCGTGCCTCGTCCGGCACCGCCCGGGTCCGACGCAAACTCGCGTTCGAGCGCGGTCCGCTGCTTGGCCCCGAGGCCGCGGACGCGGCGGCTCGGCGAGATGTCGAGCTTCTCCATGATCCGGGCCGCGCGGACCTTCCCGACGCCCGGCATGGCTTCGAGCAACGCGACGACCTTGAGCTTGCCGATGATGTCGTCGGTCTCGCCCGCGTCGAGGATCTCGCGCAACGTCGTCGCCGAGTGCTTCAGCTTGTCCTTGATCCCGGCGCGAACCCGGCGGGCCTGGGCTGCCTTCTCCAGCGCCGCGGCGCGCTGCTCGGGCGTCAGCGGCGGTAGAGCCACGTTTGCGGTCTCCTCGGGGTCAGGTGCGGGGCGAGCCGGAACGGTAGCGAGTCGAGTGACCGCGCGGCAACGCAGCGCGCCGAAAGGTCGTTTCGGGTGGTTCGTAGGCGGGCACCCCTTGCGCGTTGACTTGCTACGAATCACTCTGCACTAGTACGCCCCGCAACATCGGACTCACCGCACGGAAAGGGGGGGATCGTCAGCCGTACGTAATGCCCGTACGTACCACCTCATTGCCCCTGAACCAGGAGTGAGCGATGGTCGACCCGGCCGATCCCGTCACCGCACGGGACCTCCCGCTGCCGGACGACCCCTACCGTCCCGGTACGGACGATCCTGATCCGGCCGCCGAGTTCCTCGACACGGTCCTCGACGGTCTCACCGACGGCGTACTCGCCTGCAGCCGTTCCGGCATCCCCATCGTGGTCAACCGCGCCGCGCGGCTCTTCTACGAGGCCGTCGTCGGCACCACCTGGGACGACCACACCGGCCGGGCCTGGCTGGACCAGCTCGTCGCCACCGCCACCGAGCGCGAGAACGCCCGCCGCGGCGCGAGCGCCCCCGTCCGCGAGCTGCGCGACGTGGAGCTCGTCGTCCAGGGCGTCGCGACCGAACACACCATCAGGCTGACGCGGACCCCGGTCGTGCGCGCCGACGGGCCCCCGCTCGGCTCGGTCGTCACGGTGCACGACCACACCCACCAACGGTCCGAGGAACGCCGCCTCGCCCGCGAGGCGAGCCTCGACCCCGTGACCGGACTGCCGACCCGCCAGATCGCGATGCACCGCATCGACGCCGCGCTGGCGAACCCCGCGACGCGTCCGGTCGGGCTGTTCTTCATCGACATCGACCGGATCCGCGACGTCAACGACCGTTACGGCTACGCCTCCGGTGACCGCCTGCTCCGCGCGCTCGGGCGCGACCTGCTCGACGCGGTCGGCGACGAGGCCTGGCTCGGCCACCTCGGCAGCGACGAGTTCGTCGTCCTCGTCACGGGCCACCGCGCGACGCCGTATGCCGACCTCGCCGACCGGATCAGGTCGACCGTGGCGCGGCCGCGCCGGATCACCGACGACGACGGCTACGACGCCCCGGAGATCGCGGTCACCGCGAGCGTCGGGATCGCCATCTCCGAGGACGCCAACGGCGGCGCGCCCGGCCTGTTGCACGAGGCCGAGCTCGCCATGCGCCACGCGCAGGCGTCCCGCCCCGGCGGCGTCGCGACGTTCGCGAGCGACATGCGCAGCGACGCGGCCGAACGTGCCCTCGTCGAGGCGATCCGCGGCGGCGAGCTCGTCCTCCACGACCAGCCCAAGGTCGACCTGGCGTCCGACCGGATCGTCGGCGTGGAGGCGCTGGCCCGCTGGGACCGTCCGGGCCGCGGGCTCGTACCGCCGTCCGAGTTCGTCCCGCTCGCGGAGGCAACCGGGATCATCGTCGAGCTCGGCGCGTGGGTGCTGCGGCAGGCCTGCGCGGACGCCGCGCGGTGGCACAGGGAGTTCCCGTCGGCGACGCCATTGCGCGTCTGCGTCAACGCCTCGCCGCGACAGTTCGAGGCCGGCATCGCCGACGCGGTCCGCGGCGCGCTCGTCGCGTACGGCATCCCGCCGGCGACGCTCTGCCTCGAAGTGACCGAGACCGCCGTCATGCGTGACGTCGAGGCCGCGCGTCGCACCCTCGAGGCGCTCCGCGACCTCGGCGTGATGGTGTCCATCGACGACTTCGGCACGGGGTACTCGTCGCTCGCGTACCTCCGCCGCCTCCCAGTCGACGAGCTGAAGATCGACAAGACGTTCGTCGACGGCCTCGGCAACGACGCCGCCGACACCGCGCTCGTCGCCGGCATCGTCAGCCTCGCCCACGCGCTCGACCTCTCCGTCGTCGCCGAGGGCGTCGAGACCGAGGTGCAGCTCGAGGAGCTACGACGGATCGGCTGCGAGATCGTGCAGGGCTACCTGCTCGCCCGGCCGTTGCCCGCGACCGCGATCGACGAGCTGCTCCGCGACGAGCGCGTACTCCGCCACACCACACCCGACACCCGAACGGTGCCGCGACAGTCCGAGGGCGGCGGCCTGGAGAACGACCGGGTCGTCGTCGCGGACGACGCCGCCGACGTCCTCATGCTGGCTCGGCTCAGCCTGACCAGCGCCGGGTTCGACGTCATGGAGGTCAGCGACGGCCAGGCCGCGATCGAGGCGGTACAGCGAACCCGCCCGTCGTGCGTCGTCCTCGACGTCGCCATGCCGGGCCGCGACGGGCTCGACGTGTGCCGGGCGCTGCGCGCCGACCCCGCGACCGCCGACTGCACCATCGTCATGCTCACCGCGACGGACACCGCCGGCGACAAGATCGCGGCGTTCGCGGCCGGCGCGGACGACTACATCGTCAAGCCGTTCTCGCCGCGAGACCTGGTCGGCCGGCTCCGCGCGGCGGACCGGCGACGACATGGCACGCGCGGCATGGTGGCGACGACGTGACCAGGCCGTCCCTCCGCACGCAGGGCCTGCTCGTCGTCGCGATCCCGCTCGGCTGCCTCCTCGTCGTGACGGCGACGACGCTCGGGCTGGTCCGGCTCCAGGACCACGCCGACCGCGAGGTCATCAGGACGCTCGACGTCCAGGAGCAGATCCAGACGGTCCACGTCCTCGTGCTCGGCGCGGAGTCGGCCCACCGCGGCTACCACATCACCCACGAGGCGATCTACCTCGACGAGCTCGACACGTTCGCCGCACAGCTCCCGGACGCGCTCGACCTGCTCGACCGGCTGGTCCGCGCGCACCCGCTCGAACGCGACCATGCCGCGGCGTTGCGCGTCGCCGCGCTCGACACCCTCGCCGGCCTGTCCGAGGACCCGGGCGAGCCCGACGACGACATCGCGGCGGAGCTGCGGTCGAACAAGCAGGAACTCGACACGTTCCGCGACCGGGTCACGGCGATGGCGAGCGACGTACGACGGCTGCGGACCGAACGGCTGGACGCCGCGGAGGCGGCCCGCCGGGCGCAGCGGACCGCGACGCTCGTGGGCGCGGGCCTCGGCCTCGTCGGCGGCATCACGGCCGCGCTGCTGTTCGTCTGGACCATCGTCCGCCGGGTCCGACGGCTCCAGGAGAACGCCCACCGCCTCGCCGCGAGCGAGCCCCTCCGCGACCTGCCGTTCGGGCGGGACGAGATCGGCGAGCTGGCGAGGTCGTTCGACCGCGCGAGCGGCTTGCTGCACCAGCGCGAAGGTGAGCTCGCCGCGGCCAGCTCCGCCGCCCGCGAGGCCTCCCGGCTCAAGTCGGAGTTCCTCGCCAACATGAGCCACGAGATCCGCACTCCGATGAACGGCGTCATCGGCATGACCGGCCTGCTCTTGCAGACCGACCTCGCGCCCGCGCAACGCGAGTACGCCGAGTCCGTCCGGCGGTCCGCCGAAGGACTGCTCACGATCATCAACGACATCCTCGACTTCTCCAAGATCGAGGCCGGCCGGCTCGACATCGACGCCGTGGACTTCGACGTCCGCGCCGTCGTCGAGAACGCCGTCGAGGTCGTCGCCGACCCCGCCGCGCGCAAAGGCATCGACCTGCGTACCGAGGTCGACGACGCCGTACCGCGGATCGTCACGGGCGACCCCGGCCGGCTGCGCCAGGTTCTCGTCAACCTTGCCGGGAACGCCGTGAAGTTCACCGAGGGCGGCCACGTGCTCATCCGAGTCCGCGACGACCACGATGACTGCTTGCGGTTCGAGGTCAGCGACACCGGCATCGGCATCGCGCCCGCTGCGCTCGGGCGGCTGTTCGACAGCTTCGCGCAGGCCGACGCGTCGACGACCCGGCGGTTCGGCGGCACGGGCCTCGGCCTCACGATCACCAGGCAGCTCGTCGACCTCATGGGGGGCGAGCTCGGCGTCGAGAGCGTGGTCGGAGCGGGCAGCACGTTCTGGTTCAGCCTGCCACTCCCCGTCGCCGAGGCGGCGGTACCCACGGCGAACGGCACGCCGCAGGGGCTCGTCGGCGCGCGGGTGCTCGTCGTCGACGACAACGAGGCCAACCGGACGGTCCTCGCCGACAAGCTGCGGTCGTGGGGCATGCGGCCCGTCACGGCCGTCGACGGCCCGGACGCGCTCCGGCGGATCGACGAGGCGGCCGGCGCGCACGACCCGTTCGCACTCGCCCTGGTCGACATCGACATGCCCGGGATGGACGGCCTGGAGCTGACGCACCGCATCGCACGGACCGAGGCCGGCCAGCGGCCGCGGGTCGTCATCATGACGCCGACCGGGTCGCACGACGAGGCGGGTCGCGCCCGTGCGGCCGGGGTCGCCGGGATCATCATCAAACCGGTCCGCCAGTCGGCCCTCTACGACGCCGTCGTGTCGGTCATGGGCGGCGTTCCCGACACGGGTCCGTCGGAGACGCCGACCGCGCCGATGCGCTTGCTCTTCGTCGACGACAACGCCATCAACCAGCGGGTCGCGGCCCTGTCGCTCGAAGCGCGCGGCCATCAGACCGACCTCGCGTCGGACGGCGCCGCCGCAGTCGCCGCCGTCGCGGCCACGGACTACGACCTTGTCCTCATGGACTGCCATATGCCGGGCATGGACGGGTTCGACGCGACCGTCGAGATCCGGCGGGCCGAGGCCGCGACCGGTCGGCACGTCCCGATCATCGCGATGACCGCGAGCGCGATGGCCGCCGACGAGGCGCGCTGCCTCGCCGTCGGCATGGACGGCTTCCTGGCCAAGCCGTTCGTCGCGAACCAGCTCGACGCGCTGCTCGCTCGGTGGGCGCCGGTGCCGTCGGCCAGCGAGCCGACGACGCCGTACCCGGAGGAACCCGCATCCGCAGTGCTCGACGAGGCGGTGGTCCGCGACCTCGGCGCGCTCGACCGCCGGGCCGGAGAGGGCAAGGTCGCCGAGCTCGTGGCGCGGTTCGCAGCCGACGCGGCGACGCGGGTCGGTGACCTGCGCGACGCCGTGGCCGCCGCGGACGAAGCGTCCGCGCGACAGGTCGCGCACTCGCTGCGCGGCAGCAGCGCGACGATCGGGGCGTACCGGGTCGCGCGGCGCTGCCAGCAGGTCGAGGAGTCGCCGACCCCGTGCCGGACCGCGGCCGAGGAGCTCCAGGGCATCGAGGCCGACCTGGCGGAGGCGACCGACGCCCTGCAGGAGGAGTTCGCGAACTAGCTGGTGGGGCACGGGTCCGCCGCGCCCCACTTTTCGTGATCTTGGCGAGGGTTTGCACCATATGCGTGCAGAACCTCGCCAAGATCACGAGTTCTCCTCGCCCCCGGCGGGCGGGCGGCGCGCGCGTTCGCGGGCGACGGCCTCGCGTTCGTACCGCCGGAGCACCGCGTCGACGGCGGCCTGCTCGCGCGCGGCACGGCGTTCGGCCCGGTCGGGATGCGTGTCGGCGTAGTCGCCGACGACGACCGCGACGGCGAGCAGCGCGGTGACGACACCGACGACCACGGTCCAGCCCGCGCGGTGGTCCCGGGACGCGAGCCAGGTCGCGAACGCCGCGGCGCCGAGCGCCACCCAGGTCCGCGAACGCCCCGCGCACCAGCGGATTGCCGCGCGCATCGTCAGCCCGTAGGTACCAGGTCGGCAGCGATGGCCGCCGCCGCGGCGCCCGGGTCGGCGGCACCAGTGATGGGCCGGCCGATGACGAGCAGGTCGGCGCCGTCGGCGATCGCCTGCGCGGGCGTCGCGACCCTCGCCTGGTCCTGAGCGTCCCCCCCGGTGAGCCGCACCCCTGGCGTGATGAGCGTGATCCCCTCGCCGACCTCGCGGCGTACCGCGGCGACCTCGTGCGGGCTGCACACGATCGCCCGAGCGCCCGCCTCGACGGCGACCGACGCGAGCCGCAAAACGACGTCCTGGGTCGGCGCGTCGATGCCGAGCACCCGCAATGCGTGGTCGTCAAGGCTGGTCAGCAACGTCACCCCGGCGATCCGCACCTGGGGCGCCGCCTCGACGGCCGCGCGGATCATGTCGCGACCACCGCTCGCATGGACCGTGAGGTACGCCGGCTTGAGCCGGGCGACCGACCGGGCCGCGCCGGCGACGGTGTTGGGGATGTCGTGCAGCTTGAGGTCGAGGAACAGGTCGAGCCGGGTCCCGCCACGGACGACGTCGACGACGTCGGGCCCGTGCCGGCAGAACAGCTCGAGACCCACCTTGAGGACGGAGACGTAACGCTGCACCGCATGCGCCCACCGCGCCGCGGTCTCGACGTCGGGTGCGTCGAGTGCGACGGCGATGGGTGCGGTCATCAGGGCGTGTCTCCTAACCCTCGGCCGTCGCGAGCGGCGGCCACGGTGGTGGATCGCAAGGCGGAGGAGGAGCGCATAGCAGCGCTACGCGCGACGACGACAACGCGGCGAGGCGCCGCCGTGGGCGTCGCGCAGCGGGCTGGAGGGTCAGCAGACACGCCCGGGCTCCGTCTCCGGGTCTGGGCCTTCGGGGATGTGCGGCTCGGGCGCGCGGTGCGCGCGGCCGACGAGGTCGGTGACGGCGGTGACGCCGCGGTCGGCGAGGGCGGACCGCAGCTCGTCGATGATGCGGACCGGCGCGTTCGGGTCGCCGAACACGGCGGTCCCGACCGACACCGCCGACGCGCCCGCGAGGATGAACTCCACAGCGTCCAGCCCGCTCGTGATGCCCCCCATCCCGATGATCGGGACCTCGGGCATCGCGGCATGTACCTGCCACACACAGCGCACCGCGACCGGCCGGATCGCGGGCCCGGACAGGCCGCCGGTCACCCCGGCGAGGACAGGGCGCATGGTCGTCGTGTCGATGGCGATGCCGAGCAACGTGTTGACCATCGACAGGCCCTGCGCGCCGGCGTCCACGACCGACCGCGCGATCGAGACGATGTCGGTGACGTCGGGCGAGAGCTTCGCGAACACCGGCACCGACGACACCCGGCGTACCGCCGCGACGACATCCGCGGCTGCGCGCGCGTCGCAGGCGAAGACCGTGCCGCGATCCTCGACGTTCGGGCAGGAGATGTTGACCTCGAGCAACGTCATGCCCTGTTTGCCGCGCAGCTTGGATGCGAGCTTGACGTACTCGTCGACGGTCGTGCCCGCGATCGACACGACGGTGCGCGCGCCGCGGTCCGCAAGCCATGGCAGGTCCTTGGTGAGGAACGCGTCGATGCCAGGGCCTTGCAAACCGATCGAGTTGAGCATCCCGCTCGGCGTCTCGGCCATCCGCGGCGTCGGACGCCCGGACCGTGGCTCCAGCATGATCGACTTGGTGACCATCGCGCCGAGACGGGTGATGTCGAAGAACTGCCCCAGCTCCTGACCCGCCGCGGCGCAGCCGGACGCGGTGAAGACCGGGTTGGGGAAGTACACGCCCGCGAGTCGCGTCGAGAGGTCGATGCCGAGCGGCGCCGGGTCGTGCGCCGGCGCGGGAACCGTCGTCACCATCTCGCTCATCCGGAGGCCCCCAGGCAGTCGGCCGGAATCGACCCGAGCGCGTCCCACCGCATCTGGTCGCCCATGAACACCGGCCCTTCGACGCACGAGCGGACCATCCGCGTCACGCCGTCGTCGCCGCGTACCGGCAGTACGCAGGTCATGCAGACCCCGATGCCGCAGGCCATCGACTCCTCGACGGCGACCTGGCTCGGGATGCCGCGCGCGGCCGCGATCTCCGCGACCGCGCGGAGCATCGGCATCGGCCCGCATGCGTAGACGATGTCGCTGTGCGTCCGGTCGAGGACGCCGGGCAGCACGTCGCTCACCTTGCCCTGCTCGCCGTGCGACCCGTCGTCCGTCGTGAACGCGACGGAGGACGAGATGCGCTTGGCTTCGAGCGCGCCGAAGAGGCGTTCGGAGGTGGCCGCGCCGACGACGAAGTCGACCCGGCACCCCTTGGCGCGCAACGATTCCGCCAACCCGAACAGCGGCGCGGTGCCGTAGCCGCCGCCGACCAGGGTCGCCGTCACCTTGTCCTTCGGCAGCTTGAACGGACGCCCCAGCGGGCCGACCACGTCGACCGGGTCACCTTGCCGCTGCCGGGCCAGCCACTCGGTGCCTTTGCCGTGGACTGCGAAGACGAACTCCACCGTGCCGCCGTAGACGCCTCGCTCGCTCGACGCATAGATCGAGAACGCCCGGCGCAGCAGCATCGACGTCTCGGCGCCGCCCACACCGACCGCGACGAAGTGCCCGGGCTTGACCTGTTCCGCGATGCCGGGGGCCGCAACGGTCATCGACCAGTAAGCCCCCATCCGCTTCACGGTGAGGATCTCCCCCTGCACCTGCACGGGCGGCATCAGGCAGGGCCTCCGTTCAACGCGGCGTGGTACTCCTGCAGTGACCGTACGTCCATCTCGCCGCGGGCCACCGCCTCGATGCCCTGTACGCACGCGGCTGCGCCCTGGATCGTCGTGATGCACGGGACGTTCTTCGCGACGGCGGCGGTGCGGATCTCGTAGCCGTCGACGCGGGTGCCGTTGCCCCACGGCGTGTTGAAGATGAGGTCGATCTCGCCCGCGAGGATCTCGTCGACGATCGTGTGCCCGCCCTCGCTGAACTTGCGTACGGTCGTGACGTCGACGCCGTTTCGCCGCAGCACGTCCGCCGTCCCCTCGGTCGCCACGACCTCGAACCCGAGGTCGGCGAGCCGCTTCACCGGGAAGATCATGGCCCGCTTGTCGCGGTTGGCGATCGAGACGAACACCCGGCCCTTGACCGGCAGCGGGCCGTACGCCGCGCTCTGCGACTTCGCGAACGCCTCGCCGAACACTCGCGAGATCCCCATGACCTCGCCGGTCGACTTCATCTCCGGGCCGAGCACGGTGTCGGTGCCGGGGAACCGGCCGAACGGCAGCACCGCTTCCTTCACCGCGATGTGGCAGTCGGGCGGCAGGTCCGCACCATCGCCGGTACGACGTAGCACCCCCTCGGCGCGGAGGTCCGCGACCGTCGCGCCGAGCATGACGCGCGCGGCAGCCTTGGCGAGCTGCACGGCGGTCACCTTCGACGTGAACGGCACGGTCCGCGACGCGCGCGGATTGGCTTCCAGGACGTAGAGGACGTCGTCCTTCAACGCGTACTGGACGTTGAGCAGGCCGCGCACGCCGATCCCGTGAGCGATGGCCTCGGTCGACTCGCGGATGCGCCGGATGTCCCTGGCGCCCAGCGTGATCGGCGGCAACGCGCACGCCGAGTCGCCCGAGTGGATGCCCGCCTCCTCGATGTGCTCCATGACGCCGCCGAGGTAGAGCTCGGTGCCGTCGTAGAGCGCGTCGACGTCGATCTCGACGGCGTCCTCGAGGAAGCGATCGACGAGGACGGGACCGTGCCCGTCGGACCGCGCGATCCAGTCGCGGAGCTGCTCGTCGTCGTACACGATCCCCATGCCGCGGCCACCGAGGACGTACGACGGGCGCACCAGCACCGGGTAGCCGATCCGCGCCGTGATCGCCTGCGCGGTGTCGTAACCGAGCGCGACGCCGTACGCGGGCGCGGGCAGCCCCGCGTCGGCGAGCACCTTGCCGAACGCGCCGCGGTCCTCGGCGAGGTGGATCGACTCGGGCGAGGTGCCGACGATCGGCACGCCCGCGTCCTTGAGACCCTGCGCGAGCTTCAACGGCGTCTGCCCGCCTAGCTGCACGATGACGCCGGCGACCGTGCCGGACTGCTGTTCCGCGTACATGACCTCGAGGACGTCCTCGATGGTGAGCGGCTCGAAGTAGAGGCGGTCGCTCGTGTCGTAGTCGGTCGACACGGTCTCCGGGTTGCAGTTGACCATGACCGTTTCGTAACCCGCGTCGTGCAGCGCGAACGACGCGTGCACGCAGGCGTAGTCGAACTCGATGCCCTGCCCGATCCGGTTGGGACCGCTGCCCAGGATCAGTACCTTGGGCCGCTCCGACGGGCGGACTTCGGTCTCCTCGTCGTACGACGAGTAGTGGTACGGCGTCTCGGCGGCGAACTCCGCCGCGCACGTGTCGACCGTCTTGAACACGGGCCGGATCCCGTCGGCATGACGGCGCGCGCGGACGTCGTCCTCGGTCGTGCTCGTGAGCCCTGCGATCTGCGCGTCGGAGAAGCCTAGCCGCTTCCACCGGCGCAGATCCCCGTCTAGACCAGCGGTTTCGATCTCATCCTCGGTCTCGACGAGCAGCGCGACCTGGTCGACGAACCACGGGTCGATGCCCGACGCCGCGCTCACCGTCTCGACCGAGTGGCCCTCGCGCAGCGCCTGGCGGATCGTGTCCATCCGTCCCGCGTGTGGGACGCGAAGCGCGCTCAGCGCGTCGATGACGTGGGGTTCCGGCGGCGCCTCCAGCGAGCGCACCGCCTTCTGCAACGCCTCGGGGAACGACCGCCCGATGGCCATCGCCTCGCCCACCGACTTCATCGTCGTCGTTAACGTCGTGTCGGCATCCGGGAACTTCTCGAACGCGAACCGCGGCACCTTGACGACGACGTAGTCGAGGCTCGGCTCGAACGACGCGGGCGTCTCGCGGGTGATGTCGTTGGTGATCTCGTCGAGCGTGTAGCCGATGGCGAGCTTCGCCGCGATCTTGGCGATCGGGAACCCGGTCGCCTTGCTGGCAAGCGCCGAAGACCGCGAGACGCGCGGGTTCATCTCGATGACGACCATCCGGCCGTTCCGCGGGTGGACAGCGAACTGGATGTTCGAGCCGCCGGTGTCGACACCGACTGCGCGGATGACCGCGATGGCGATGTCCCGCATCCGCTGGTACTCGCGGTCGGTGAGCGTCATCGCGGGCGCGACGGTCACGGAGTCGCCGGTGTGCACGCCCATCGGATCGACGTTCTCGATCGAGCAGATGACGACGAAGTTATCGGCGACGTCGCGCATCACCTCGAGCTCGAATTCCTTCCAGCCGATGACCGATT
>CBQZLL010000040.1:0-15534 GCA_967749945.1 uncultured Frankiaceae bacterium | reverse complement strand
CTTGTCGCACTGCGACAGCGCCGTGACGAGGTTGTGGACCAGGTCGTCCCGCTCCGCGACGGTGAACGTCCGGTACCGATCGCCCGCCTGCGCGAAGTCGTTCCGCCGGGCGATCTTCGACCGGGTGAGGCGGCCGCTCACCAGTGGCTCGTACGGCTTCCCGCTCGGCACCGCCTCGGCGAGGCCACCCTGCGACGACGGCTCGTAGTTGACGTGCGGGTTCTCGCCCGCGGCGTCGACGTAGTACGCCATCTGCCCGTCGCGTTGGTTCGTGCGCACTGGCGCGACCGGCGCGTTGACCGGGAGCTGCAGGTAGTTCGGGCCGACACGGTACCGCTGGGTGTCGCTGTACGAGAACGTCCGTCCGACGAGCATCTTGTCGTCGCTGAAGTCGAGGCCGTCGACGAGGACGCCGGTGCCGAACGCGATCTGCTCGTTCTCGGCGAAGAAGTTCTCGACGTTGCGGTCGAGCACCATCCGCCCGACCGGCAGCAGCGGGTACGCGTCTTCCGGCCAGACCTTCGTGTCGTCGAGCGGGTCGAAGTCGAGCTCGGGGTGGTCGCCGTCGCTCATGACCTGCACGCGCAGCTCCCACTCGGGGAAGTCGCCGCGGGCGATGGCGTCGTACGTGTCCTTCGACGCGTGCGCGAGGTCGGTGGCCTGGATCGCGTCGGCCTCGGCCTGGGTCAGCGAGCGGATGCCCTGCTCCGGCTCCCAGTGGTATTTCACCAGGACCGCCTCGCCGGAGGCGGAGACCATCTTGTACGTGTTGACGCCGAAGCCCTGCATGGTCCGGTACGACGCCGGGATGCCGCGCGGGCTGAACAGCCAGGTGATCATGTGCGTCGACTCGGGCGACAGCGAGATGAAGTCGAAGATCCGGTTGGGGTCCTGCCGGAACGTCACCGGGTCGGGCTTGAACGCGTGCACGACGTCGGGGAACTTCACCGCGTCGCGGATGAAGAACACCGGCAGGTCGTTGCCGACGAGGTCCCAGTTCCCGTCCTCGGTGCGGAACTTCACCGCGAACCCGCGCGGGTCGCGCGCCGCCTCGGACGAGTCGCGGCCGCCGATGACGGTCGAGAAGCGCACCGACACCGGCGTCCGCTTCCCGCGTTCCTGGAACAGCTTCGCGCGGGTGTAGCGCGACGCGGGCTGGTCGCCGATGGTGCCGTACGCCTCGAAGTAGCCGTGGGCTACGAAACCCCGCGCGTGCACGACCCGCTCGGGGATGCGCTCGCGGTCGAAGTGGCTGATCTTCTCGAGCAACTGGTAGTTCTCCAGGGTTGCCGGGCCGCGGTCGCCGACGGTCCGGGTGCTCTGGTTGTCGTGGACCGGGTGGCCCTGGCGGGTGGTGAGCGTGCGGTCGTCCGTCATCGGACTCGCCTCTCTTCCTGGCACCGGGGGCAATGCCCCCAGAACGTCACTTCGGCTTCGTCGAGGACGAAGCCATGCGTCTGGCTCGGGTCGAGGCAGGGCGCGGTGCCGACGGCGCAGTCGACGTCGGCGGTCGTGCCACAGCCGCGGCATACGACGTGGTGGTGGTTGTCGCCGACCCGGCCCTCGAACCGCGCGGGCGACCCGGCCGGCTCGATCCGGCGGGTGAGCCCGGCCCGGACGAACGCGTCGAGGCTGTCGTAGACGGCTTGCGTCGATACCCCGCCGACCCGCTCGCGGACGGCCTGCGCGAGGCGGTCGACGGCGGGGTGGTCCGCCTCCTCGAGGATCTCGAGGAGTGCGAGCCGCGGCTTCGTCACGCGCAGTCCGGCTGCGCGGAGCCGCGTGGCGTGGTCGGTGGGCACCTGGCCCACCCTCGTCCATTATCTGGAATGAGTCAAGTTTTACGGTGTGGGAGTGACGGACTCCGAGGGCGGCGCGGACGTCGGCGGGTCCGACGTGGGCGGGGCGGACGTCGGCGTCACGGCGCCGAACGGCACGTCGACGTCCACGGTCTGGCCCTCGGCGACGTCGAAGTAGGCGTACTTGTGCGACGACTCGTAGAAGAAGTACCGGCCGGGCGCGAGTCCGGTGAACGACATCGTGCCGTCGGCGGACCAGTGGGCGCTGTACATCGGCGTGACGTCGTCGTCCGCGTCCATCAGGTTCAGCCAGTCGTGACCGGTGACCGAAGCGGGGTTGCCGTACTTGTCGACGAGACGGGCGTGCACCGTCGCGGCGTCGGGCAGCACGACGTGGTAGTCCGAGCCGCACGGCACCGTGGCGTACATCGACCCACCGAGCCAGGCGAACCCGACGTCCGCGGACGTCGACCGGACACCGGTGTACCAGGCGAACGGCGCGACGACCGCCCACGCGTCGCCCAGGCAGGCGTAGTGGAACCGGCCTTGCGTGTCGGTGCGCGCGACGACCGCGCCGTCGATCGTGCCACCGTCGCCCGTTCACGCGCGGCCGGTGACCGAGGCGCCCGGCACCGGGTGCCCGGCGCGGTCGACGACGACCCCGGTCACGTCGGGTCCGGTCCGGCCGGGACCGCCCTTCTCGCACGCTTCGAAGTACGTGATCGCAGGCGTCTCCGACGGCGGAGGAGTGGTGGGCTCGACGGTCGGCACAGTCGTCGCGGTCGTCGCGGTCGTCGCGGTTGCGACTGGCGACGGGGGCGGCGTCGTCTCGGGCACCGGCGAGAACGACTCGGTCGCGATCGGCGGGGCGCTGGTCACGGGCTCCAGGCTGCTGGTCGGATGCGGGCGGATGACACCGAGCGACGCGGCGGCCAGCATCACGACCCCGACCATCGCGCTCGGCGCGCGCAGGCGCCGGAGCATCGCGCGGCGGCGTACCCGCCGGAACGCGCCGTCGGGCGGCGGCAGTGGCGGCATCGCGGGTGGGGTGAACATCAGCGGGTCTCCTCGAGCGACGTCAGCAGTACGGCGCGCGCCTCGGTGAGCTCGCGCTTCACCGTGCCTTCGGGACGCCCGACGGCGCGCGCGCAGTCGGCGACGGTCAGATCGGCGTAGTAGTGCAAGAGCACGATCACGCGGTACCGCTCGGGCAACCGGTCGACGAGGTCGCGGACCCCGGGGTCGCGGGCCGGCTCGTCGTGGCCGCGTTCGAGCTCGAGCCGCGATAGCGCGCGGCGGCGGCGGCCCTCACGGCGCCAGTGGTCGCGGAGCAGGTTCGTCGCGACGACGTAGAGGAACCCGCGCGGGTCCTCGACGGAACGCCACCGCCCGAGCAGGCGGGTGAACGCCTCCGCGGCGATCTCGTGGCCCAGCTCGGTGTCGCCCGCGAGCCCGGCCACCCAGCCGGCCAGGCTCGGATAGTGCGTCTGCCAGAGCTGCTCCGCGGTCGGACGCGCGGTCACACCGATCGCGCCCATCGAGACTCCCACCGCGCTCACAAACCCAAGGACGACGATAGGAGCCGAACGGTTCAGCCGGGCCGGAACCGCGGAAAATGCCCGGCCCGCGCCCGCCGCTGTCGTGGCTACTGGTGAGTAGCGGCGCCGCGGTTCACCAGTTCGCGCTCGGCGCGAGCCGCTACTCACCAGTAGCAAGCCGCGAGGAGCGGCGGCGACGGGTCGCTACGCTGGAACCATGACTGACGAGATCGCCTCGGGCCGCGCGCGCTGGCAGCAGCGTTACGACGCAGCCACGAAGCGCGAGGCCGACTTCACGACGCTCTCGGGCGTCGAGGTCGAGCCGGTGTACGGCCCGCGCCCGGGCGAGACGATCGAGGGGTTCGAGCGGATCGGCTGGCCGGGCGAGTTCCCGTTCACCCGTGGCCTGTACGCCACCGGCTACCGCACCCGGCCGTGGACGATCCGGCAGTTCGCCGGGTTCGGCAACGCGAAGCAGACGAACGAGCGCTACAAGATGATCCTGGCCGAGGGCGGCGGGGGGCTGTCGGTGGCGTTCGACATGCCGACGCTGATGGGCCGGGACTCCGACGACGCGCGGTCGCTCGGCGAGGTCGGCCACTGCGGCGTCGCGATCGACAGTGCGGTGGACATGGAGACGTTGTTCTCCGACATCGACCTCGGCGACGTCACGACGAGCATGACGATCAGCGGTCCGGCGGTGCCGGTGTTCTGCATGTACCTCGTCGCGGCCGAACGCGCGGGCGTCGACATCGGCACGCTCGACGGGACGTTGCAGACCGACATCTTCAAGGAGTACATCGCGCAGAAGGAGTGGCTGTTCCCGCCGCAGCCGCACCTGCGCCTCATCGGCGACCTGATGGCGTACTGCGCCGCCGAGATCCCGCGCTACAAGCCGCTGTCGGTGTCCGGTTACCACATCAGGGAGGCGGGGAGCACCGCCGCGCAGGAGCTGGCGTTCACCCTCGCCGACGGCTTCGCGTACGTCGAGCTCGGCCTGTCGAGGGGGCTCGACGTCAACGTCTTCGCACCCGGCCTGAGCTTCTTCTTCGACGCGCACGTGGACTTCTTCGAGGAGATCTCGAAGTTCCGCGCCGCCCGCCGGATCTGGGCCCGCTGGCTGCGCGACGTCTACGGCGCCACCTCCGAGAAGGCGCAGTGGCTGCGGTTCCATACGCAGACGGCGGGTGTCTCGCTCACCGCGCAGCAGCCCGACAACAACATCGTCCGCACCGCGCTCGAAGCGCTGTCCGCGGTGCTCGGCGGTACCAACTCGCTGCACACCAACGCGCTCGACGAAGTGCTCGCGCTGCCGTCGGAGCGCGCCGCGCAGATCGCGTTGCGGACGCAGCAGGTCATCATGGAGGAGACGGGCGTCACCAACGTGGTCGACCCGCTCGGCGGCTCCTGGTACGTGGAGGCGCTCACCGACGAGATGGAGCGGCAGGCCGAGGACATCTTCGCCCGCATCACGGCGATGGGCTCCGACGGCACGATGACGTCCGGCATCCTGCGCGGCATCGAGGATGGCTGGTTCATGAGCGAGATCGCCGAGGCGGCGTTCCGCTACCAGACCGCGCTGGAGAAAGGCACCAAGCGCATCGTCGGCGTCAACACGCTGACGAGCAGCGACGACGACGAGCTGGAGATCCTGCGCATCAGCCACGAAGTCGAGCGCGAGCAGAAGCGGGTGCTCGGCGAACGCCGCGGCCACCGCGACCAGGCCGCCGTCGACGCCGCGCTCACCCGGCTGGTCGAGTCCGCGCGGACCGACGAGAACATGATCCCGCCGATGCTCGACGCCGTGCGCGCCGAGGCGACGCTCGGCGAGATCTGCGGCGTGCTCAAGGAAGAGTGGGGCGCGTACACCGAACCTCCGCGCTTCTAGGCGGCTCACAAGGGCGTCCGGATGGAGGCGATCGGTGGGCGGCAGGGTCTCGGGGGTCGTGTTCAGGGTGCTCGCGCTCGCGGGTGTCGCCGCCGTGGTCGCGGCGGCGTTCGTCGTCGAGGCCGCCCATGACCGGCAGCGGGTGGACGAGGCGGGCGTCGCGCTGGTCGGCGTCTGCGCTCTCGGGATCCTCGGGGTCTCGTACGTCCTGTGGCGCGACGGCGGCGTACGCCTCGCCGTCGCGCAGCTCGCGCCACCCGACGCGACCGCCGTGCCGCACGTCGCGGGCCCGCCGCCACGCGCCGACGACGCGATCGTCGTCACGGGGCTGACCGTACGGTTCGGCGCGCGCACCGCCGTCGACGGCCTGCACCTGCGCGTCGGTCGCGGCGAGATCGTCGGCCTGCTCGGCCCGAACGGCGCGGGCAAGACCACCACCGTCGACGTCTGCTGCGGCCTGCGGCGCCCAGACGCCGGGACGGTCTCCGTCCTCGGGCTCGACCCGCAGCACGCGGGCGCCGAGCTGCGGCGGCGGATCGGCGTCGTCCCGCAGGAGTCCGGCCTCTACGCCGAGCTCACCGCGGTCGAGCACCTGCGGCTGTTCGCCGCGCTGTACGACGTCCGCGACCCGAACGCGCGGATCGACGAGGTCCTCACGCTGCTCGGCCTGGCCGAGCGCGGGCGGAGTCGCGTCGGTACGTTCTCCGGCGGCATGAAGCGCCGGCTCGCGCTCGCCCGCGCGTTGCTGCACGACCCGCCGGTGCTGTTCCTCGACGAGCCGACGCTCGGTGTCGACGTGCACGGCCGGCGCGCGCTGTGGGAGCACGTCGGGCGGCTGCGCGACGAGGGCCGCAGCGTCCTCCTCACCACGAACTACCTCGAGGAGGCCACCGCGCTCTGCGACCGCGTCGTCATCGTCGACGAGGGCCGCGTCCTCGCCGACGAGAGCCCCGACGCGTTGCGCCGCGAGAGCGGTACGACCCTCGTCCTCGACGTCGGTGCGGCCGCGCACGAGGTAGCCGACGCGGTCGGCGGATCGGTCGACGACGACGGCAGCGTGCGCGTGTCCCTGGCTCGGCCCGACGCCGCCGCCGAGGTCGTCGCCGCGGCCGGTCGGGTCGCGCGGGTGGCGGCGCTGCGGACCGAGGAGCCATCGCTGGAGGAGGTCTTCCTCCGGTTGACCGGACACGAGCCGCGCGAGTGAGCGCCTTTCGCGCGGCGTTCCGGCTCCAGCTGACGGCGTTCCGGCGAACGCCGTTGACGACGGTGCTCGCGCTGGTCCTGCCGCTCAACCTGCTGCTCCTGCTGAGCCTGTTCGCCTTGACGGGCTACAACGCGCCGACCGGGCTAGTGCTGGGGGAGGACACCCCGAGCGCGCGCGCGTTCGTCGCGGCGCTGCGCGACACGCACAACTCGTTCGACCTGCGGCCGATGGACGTCGACACCGCGCGCCGCCAGCTCCGGCAGGCGCGGCTGGTCGCGATCATCGAGATCCCGCCGGGGTTCGACGCGGGCGTCCGCGCCGGCCGGACGGTCCCGGTCAACCTCACCGTCGACAACGTCAACCTCGACCTCTCCGAGGACGTCCGCCGCGCGGTGCCCGCGGCAGCCGCGATCTTTGCCGAACGCGCCGGGCTGCCCGAGGTGCGCGTCACCGCGGCGCTGCACAACGTCCTCCCGCGCGACACCGGCTACGTCGAGTACCTCGGCGTCAGCGCGATCGCGCTCGCCGCGTGCGTCGCGGGCGGCGTCCTCGGCGGCACGGTGACCGCGCGCGAGTGGGAGGTCGGAGCCGCGCGGCTGCTGCACGTGAGCCCGCACGGTCACGGCCGCGTCCTCGCCGGACGACTTGCCGCGGCGTCGCTCGTCGCGACGGCCGCGAGCGCGGTCACCGCGCTCGTCGTCTGGTTCGGGTACGGCGTGCGGCCGGCGCATCCCGTCGAGGCCGCCGCCGCGCTCGTCGCGACCGTCGCGGCGGCAACTGCGCTAGGGGGTGTCCTGGGCGCGGCACTCCGCCGGGTCCTCCCGGTCGCGCCGCTGCTCGTCGGCGTGACGTTGCCGTTCTACCTCGACTCGGGGGCGCTCGAGCCGCAACGGTTCGACGGGCCGTGGCTGTTCGCCCTAGCGCACGTCGCGCCGACGTACTACGGCGTCGGGCTGATGGAGCACGCGTTCCACGGGCTCGCCGTGACGCCCGAACCTGGCTGGCTGCTCGCGGGCGCGCTCGTCGCGATCACCACGCTCGCGGTCGCGGCGCTCGGACGGGTGGCCCGGCGATGAGGACGGTGTGGGCCGTCGCCGTTACCGACGTCAACCGGTGGCGCCGGTCGCCGATGCTCGTCGCCGCGACGTTGATCCCGGCGCTCGGCATGGCGCTCATGGTGGTCGCGCTGACGTACGCCGTCGGCCGCCAGCCGGTGGCGCTCGTCGCCGAGGGCCACGGACCGCTGGCCGAACGCATCATCGACATCATCAGAGAGAGCGACGGCTTCTTCCTCGTCGAGCGCACCGCAGCCGAGGCCGAGCGTGACCTGAAGGCGCAACGCGTCGCCGCCGTCATCACCGTGCCCTCCGACTTCGACGACCGCGTCGCGACGCATGACGCCAAGGTCGACGTGCGCATCAACAACGTCGACCTCGACTTCTCCGACGACGTCCGCCGGTCGGTGAACGAAGCCGTCGTCGAGATCGACGCGCCGAGCCTCGCCACCCTGGGGGAGAACGATCTGCCGCCCGGCACGGTGTCCGGCCTGCCCAACCCGTACCGCGTCGACGTCGCCGAGACCGACCTGCGGAGCCCGGACGTGTCATTCCTCTCGTACCAGGTGGTGCCGGTTCTCGCCTTGCTCTCGCTCACCGCCGGGACGCTCGTGACCGCGCTCGGCATCGCGAGCGAGCGCGAGTCGGGCGCGCTCGAGGTCGTCGCGCTGACGCCCGCGCGACGGCCGGCGCTCGTCGCCGGGCGGCTGCTCGGTGGCACGGTCGCGGCGGCCGGCCTGCTCGCGCTCGTCGTCGCGGGATGCGCGGCGCTCGGTGTCCTCAACCCGCCGGCCGGTCGCTGGCCGCTGCTCGCGCTGCTGCTCCTCGTCACCGCGGTCGGCTCGGTCGGTCTCGGCGTCCTCGTCGGTCTCGTCACGCGCAAGGTCACGACGACCGCGATGCTCGGCGTCAACGTCGCGACCGCGTCGTTCCTGCTCGGTGGCGGGTTCACGACGATCGCGTTCCTGCCGGCGTTCGTGCAGGGCGTCGCGCGGTTCGTCCCGACGTACTACGCCGTCGAGGGCGTCCGCGAGGTGCTGTTCTACGAACGGCTGCCGACGTTCGGTCGCGATCTCGCGGTGCTCACCGCGACGGCGGTGGTGTCGCTGCTGCTCGGCTCGCTCGCGCTGGCGAGAGCAGGCGGCCGGCGATGAGGTACGCGGTGCTGGCGCTCGTCGCCGTCACCGCGTGCGGCCGCGGCAGCACGCCGAAGTTCAACGAGCTGCCGACCGGTGCGGCCACCGCGCCCGCGGCCGCGCCGTCGGTGCCCGCGACGGGCAGCAGTGACCTCCGGCTCACCGGCGAGGTCGAGACGCGGACGACGCGCGACTTCCAGTGCTCCTACGCCGTCGACGACTTCTTCGTCCGTGGCCAGTTCGAGGAGTACCAGGGCGTACCGCTGTACCTGTCGATCAACGTCGAGTTCTACAAGAAGCCTGGCCGCTACCCGCGCCGCACCCAAGTCCTTGTCCGGCGGGTAGCGCGGAACTCCCGGTTCTACGCCTCGTGGACCGACGCGCACGCGACCGCCACCGTCCTGCCGCGCGGTCGCGGCGCCGATGTCGAGGTCGCCGTACTCGCCCCGGAGGCAGGGACCGACTCGACGAAGCCGGTCACCATCTCCGGCCACGTTGGGTGCCTCGCCCCGCCTAGTCCGGGGCCGGGCTAGCCGCGCCCAAACCGCGTGATCTTGGCGATGGTTTGCACCGTATGCGTGCAGAACCTCGCCAAGATCACGAAAATCAGGCGCCTGTCAGTGGCCGAGCCAGACCGCGATTCCACCGGCGTCCTTGATGCCCTGCGCGACCGTCCAGAAGCCGAGCCCGACGGTCGCCGCGTGAGGCACGCTCGTGGTGCCGAGCCCACCGTGCTGCCCGCCCTTGGCGGTCCAGACCGGGCCGTACAGCGGGTTGGTCACCTCGGTCATCGCGACGGTCGACCCGCCCGGGCAGCCGGGCAGGAACCGCTTGTCGCCGAGCGCGGCGAGGTCGTCGCCGCCGTACCAGCAGGCGCCGTCGGACGCGGCCGCCGAGTCGCTCTGCTTCCACCACGTCAGCGTGAACAGGTCCGCCGCGCTGGTCGGTCGCAGCGTCGAGCCGCCCGACCAGGTGACGCCCCCGGTCGTCGCCGGGTCGAACGACGTTGTCAGGGGCACCGTCGCCGCGCCGACCCGCGTGCCGGGGGCGAGGTCCGTCGACCCGGGCAGGTTGAGGACGTGCAACGTGACGGTGACCGGCGCGCCATCCGTGAGGACGTACAGCGAGTAGAGGCCGCGGTGCAGCGAGAAGTACGTGGGCTGCTTGACCCCCGTGCAGTCCTGCGCCACCGGCGGCGCGGGGTCGGGGAGCTGGTTCTTGCAGGAGGCCGGCGCCGCGTTCATGGGTCCCCAGCCGATGACCCGGTTGCCGAGCTGGGACGGCAGGCGGAAGAACCGCGCCTCGTCGGGCGCCTCCTCGCGGTGCTCGCGCAGCACGAGCCCGACGAACCGCCCGCCGCCCGTGATGGAGACCGCCTTGGCCGGGTCGACGGCGATCCGCGCCGCCGCCGGGATCCGGACGGTCATCGTGCTGGGGACGCTCGCGGTGACGACGTTCTCGCCCGCGAGCACGGGCGGGGTGCCGGCGGTGGCGGCGGGGACTGCGACGGCGGCTGAGGCGAGCGCGGCGGCGGCGAGAACACGGACGAGTCGGCTGGGCATCGCGGGCTCCCGGGGGTCGTGAGGCCGTACGGAAGGGAGACGCCTGAGCGACTCGTCCGGTTCGGCCAGGTTTCCGAACCTTCCAGGGGGCTCGGGCGTCTCACTCTCGATGTCCTCGTCCACGTGGGAAGTGCGCTTGCGCGAGCACGACGGGCGTCCGGCGGTCGCCGCCGGGACCGTCGCCTCCCGCGCGGCCGAGTTCGACGCGCTCTACCAGCGGGAGTACGCCAACATCGCGGGGTACTGCTTCCTGCTCGTCCGCGACGAGGAGCTGGCCCGCGACCTCACCCAGGAGGCGTTCGCCCGCCTGCTCGCCCGGTGGGTGGCCGTCCGCCAGCCGCGGCCGTTCCTGTTCCACGTCGTGACGAACCTCGCGCGCGACGCGTGGCGCCGGGACAAGCGCGGCCGCGAGGTGTTGACAGTTCTCGCGTCACGACCCGGCGACGACGCGCCCGCACCTGACGGCGGCGTCCGCGACGCCGTCGCGCGGCTGCCGCACCTGTACCGCACCGTCGTCGAGCTCTACTACTACGCCGATCTGCCCGTCGCCGACGTCGCCGCCGCGATCCGGCGGCCGGCGGGCACGACGAAACGTCTGCTGTCCGAGGCGCGCGCGCTGCTCGCCGAGGCGCTGGAGGACGACCATGCCTGAGCTCGGCCCGTTGCCGCGCCGGCCGCGCGCGCCCGTGCTGCAGCCGCGGGACGGCGACTACCTGGGCGTCGTGGACCGGGCCCGCCACCGGCGACGCCGGCACCTGGGCGCGACCGGCGCGGGGGTGGCCGGGGCGGCCGCGGTGCTCGCGTTCGCGATCTCGCACGGCGGCGGGACGTACGGCCTGCAGCCGGTGTCGCCGCCCGCGGGCGTCGGGCGTCAGGTCCACGGCGACCCGACCGCGCCACCCGAGTCGCCGAACTCAGACCCCGGTCCCGCGTCGCCCTCGGCGACGGCGGACGCCGGCCGCGACGGCGGGTCGGCCGGTCCCGGCGAGGCGACCGACCCGGGCGACGTCGCCGGCCCGGTGCCTGGCGAACCCGGCGGGACCGCCGCGCCCCCGCACGTCCGGCCTGTCGTGGTCCGCGACGACGTCGCGGACGACCCGACGAGCGTCTGCGACACCGACCCGAGCATCGTCACCGCGACCGGCTGGTGCCTGCGGTACGTCGGCCCGAGGACGATCAGGACAGGGTCGACGCACACGTACCGGGTGCTCGCCTGCCGGTCCGTGGGACGCGGCACCGCGACGCTGACGTTCAGCACCGAGCAGCAGGTCGACTTCCGCGTCTACACGCCGTACCGCACCGAGTGGCACTGGTCTCAGGACTATCCGTTCCCGAAGCGCGAGTCGACGGTCACCGTCGCCGACTCGCGCTGCGCGCGCTGGAGCGTCACCTGGGACAGCGTCGGCGACGACGGTGACGCCGTCCCGCCCGGCAGCTACACGTTCAGCCCTGACGTGCTCGTGTCCGACTGGGGGACCGGCGGGGCGATGAGCGTCGGCACCGCTTACACCTTCACGATCGAGGAATAGCGCCATGCGTCGTCGTGCACTGCTCGTCGTCCTCGCCCTGCTCGCCGTCCCCGGCGTCCCCGCCCGCGCGGAGGGCGGTGGCGTCTGGACCCCGACCCTCGGAGCGACCCAGGGCTTCGACAAGCTGTCGTTGTTCCCGAACCGCGTTGCGTACGCGCAGTACCTCGACACGTACGCCAAGAGCACCGATGCGGGGCTCTCCTGGACCGTCATGCCGCGGCCGCCGCGCCAGTACCTCGGCAGCCCGGGGATCCGCTTCGCCACGCCGACGATCGGCTGGTCGGTCGCCGGCGGCACCGGCGCCGGGCCGGAGGATCTCGTCAACGACGGCTTTCCGGACGAGATCAAGCGCTGTGGCGGTCTGATGCCGTTGCAGCGCACGACCGACGGCGGCACGACCTGGCGGGCGGTCTGCGTGCCGCACAGCCGCCTCGTCGACCAGAACCCCGGCTTCTCCGTGTCCGGATCGCCGCTCGCCGTCGGCCGGGACGGGAAGACCGTGATGCTCGAGGGCAACGAGTGGTACGCCAGCCGTCCCGCGCCCGCGTGCGGCGCGGATCACGACGTCATCTACTCGACCCGCGACGCGGGCGTGCACTGGAACCGCGCGGCGTTGCCGAAGGGCTGGCTGGCCGGCTATCGCAGCCAGGTCTACGACTCGTCCACGATGCTGCACCTCGCGTACTACTTCACCGAGGGCGCGGAGTGTTCGAGTGGCACGGTCGGGCTCTTCGTCAGCCACGACGGCGGGCGGTCGTTCCGGAAGACGTACGTGTGCCGCGTGCAGCCCACCTGCACGTCCGTCGTGATGGTCTCCCGCAGCCGCATCCTGCTGGGGCGTACGGACGGCAGCACGCTCGTGACGAGCGACGGCGGCAAGACCTGGCGGCTCGGGCAACGGATGTTCGAGCCGACCTGGCAGCCGTCGATCGACTCGGGCGCGATGTCGCCGTGGAGCTTCTGGGTGCAGTCGATGGCCTTCTCCGACCCGCGCCACGGCTACGCGTCGACGCGGGGTAGCGGGACCTGGCGGACCGTCGACGGCGGGTTCTCCTGGAGGCAGGAGCGCTCGCACGAGTGCGCTTGGTACATCCCCGGCATCGGCGAGATCGCCGCGGGCTCGGCGACGACCGCGATCACCGGCGGCCCGCACTTCATCAGCGCGCGGACCGAGACGCCGCTGCCGTCGCAGCCGTGCGTCGCGCCGCGTCCGCAGGCCGGTCCGGAGCTCGCGTGGCAGGCGCTGGACGGGTCGGCCGCCATCCGCACCGATGGGGTCTACGTCCGCAGGTGAGAATGGCGGTATGAAGCCGACCGAGTTCGGCGCCCCCGGCGCCGCCCCTGCGCGCTCCGGTCACGTCGTCGACGTGACCGAGGCGACGTTCGCGACCGAGGTGGTCGAACGCTCCCGCCAGGTCCCCGTCGTCGTCGACCTGTGGGCGTCGTGGTGCGGGCCGTGCCGCCAGCTCAGCCCGGTGCTCGAGAAGCTCGCCGCCGAGGGAAACGGCGCCTGGGTGCTCGCGAAGATCGACGTCGACGCCAACCCCCGGATCGCGCAGGCGCTCCAGGTCCAGGGCATCCCCGCGGTCAAGGCGGTCGTCAACGGTGAGCTCGTCGACGAGTTCACCGGAGCGATGCCGGAGGCGCAGGTACGGCAGTGGCTGGCCGGCTTCGTGGGCGCCGCCGGCGGGCCTGCCCCGGGCGACGAGCGGCTGGTCGCCGCCGTCAGGGCGGAGCGCGAGGGCGACCTCGACACCGCGCTGGCGACCTACCGCGCGGTCCTCGCCGACGCGCCGGCCGACCCGCTCGCGCGCGCCGGGGTCGCGCGAGTCGAGCTCGTCCGGCGGGTCCGGTCGGCCGACGAGGCGGCGCTCGCCGCGCGGGCCGCCGCCGAGCCGAACGACCTCGACGCCGTCGGCGGGCTCGCCGACCTCCACCTCGTCCGCGGGCAGCCGCGCGAGGCGTTCGCGCGGCTGCTCGACGTCGTACGCCGGACGTCGGGCGCCGAGCGCGACGCGGCGCGGGAACGCCTGCTCGGCCTGTTCGACGTGCTGCCGCCGGACGACCCGGCGGTCGTCAGCGCGCGACGCGACCTGGCGAACGCGTTGTTCTGATCGCGTCGACGACGCGACGCAGGAGGTCGTTGCTCGCGAGGTCGTCGAGCCCGACCGGCAGCGGAAGTCGCCAGTTCGGGTAGTCGCCGATCGTCCCGGGCATGTTCTGCTGCCGGGGGTCTCCGACCGCGTCGCCGAGTGCCGCGCAGGCCATCAGCGACGGCGTCCGCCCGACGAGCTCGTGCATCGCGACGACGAGGTCGTCGGTGCTCGCGTCGTCGTCGGTCAGGCGTTCGGCGCGCAAGAGCGCGCGGACCCGTGCGTCCTCGGCACCGGCCTGCGCGGTCGGGAGGTCGTGCGTCGTCACCGACGCGAACGCCTGCTCCGGGTACTCGGACGGCGGTCCCTTCTCGAACCACAGCACCGCCGAGCCGAGCAGACCCCTGTCGCGCAAGGCCTCGGGCACCCCGCGTTCGACGGTGCCGAGGTCCTCGGCGACGGCGACGGCGCTCGCCCGCGCGCACTCCTCGGCGAGGACGGAGAGCAACACCTCGGCCGGGTACTGGACGTACGTGCCTTCGGCCGGTGACGCGCCGGCCGGCACCCACCACAGGCGGAACAGCCCCATCGCGTGGTCCACCCGGATGCCACCCGCGTTCGCGACCGTCGCGCGGACCAGATCGCGAAACGCCACGCCGTCCGTGCGCGCCAGCCGGTCGGGCCGCCACGGCGGCAGCCGCCAGTCCTGCCCGTCGGCGTTGAACGCGTCGGGTGGTGCGCCGATCGTCATACCGTGCGCGAGGTCGTCCTGCTGTGCCCACGCGTCGGCGCCACCGGGATCGACGCCGACCGCGAGATCGAGGACGAGACCGATCGGCATGCCCGCGTCACGCGCCTCACGTTGCGCCTCGGCGAGCTGCTCGGCACACAGCCACTGCAGCCACACGTGGAATGTCACCCGGTCCGCGAGCGCGGCCCGCGCGGCATCGATGCCGGGTCCGCGCGGGTGCCGTACCGACGCCGGCCAGCGCTGGTACGGACCGCCGTGGCACTCGGCCAGTGCAGCCCACAGGGCGTAGTCCTCGAGCCCCTGACCCTGCTCCGTGCGGTACTCCGCGAGGGCGCGGCGCCGAGCCGGCGCCTCGACGCGGAACAGCAGTTCGAGCGCCCGGTCCTTGGCGACGTAGACCGCGTCCCGGTCGATGCGGTCGCCGGCGTTGAGCGCGCGCGCCGACGTCCCGAGACGGAGCACCTCCTCGCGGTCCTCCGGCGCGAGCAACGCGACCTCGGGGATCTCCTCGATGGCGAGGTAGAGCGGGTTGACGAAGCGGCGACTCGCCGGGAAGTACGGCGACGGCTCCTGCGGGAGCCCGGCCCGGACCGCGTGCAACGGGTTGACGAGGACGAACGCCGCACCCGGCTCGCCCGCGCTCCACGTCGCGAGCCTGGCGAGATCGGCCAAGTCGCCGATGCCCCACGACGCGGCGGAGCGGACGGCGTAGAGCGGCGCGCTCCAGCCCCAGGTGCGCGGCGGCAGGGGGCAGTGGACGGCGACCTCGTCGCCGCTCCGGACCGGTAGGTGCGCCGGCGCGTCCTCGGGCGACGTCGCGCCCATCGCCGCGAGCACCGCGCGGACTGTGCCCTCGGGGACGTCCCTGCGCCGCCCGGCCGCGTCGGTGTACGACGTCGCGACGCCCCAGGCGGTGGCAAGCGCTGCGAGATCGTCCACGGGCGCAGTATCGCGACGATGCGGCCGCCGCGCCGGACTC
>CBQZLL010000039.1:0-15698 GCA_967749945.1 uncultured Frankiaceae bacterium | reverse complement strand
CGCGTGCTGCCAGACGTACAGGCTGGCACCGATCACGCCGCGCCGCCGGGCGACGTCGGCGAACCGCCAGACTTCCCGCCCGGTCGGGTCGCCGACGCGCCCGCCGTACGGCCCCATGTCGAACGCCTGCCCGATGAGGTGCAGCGGGCGCCCGAGCGGCGCGAGCCGCGCGACGCTCTGCGCCGCGTCCCGCCCGGGCTCGACACAGCCCCAGTACGACATAACGGCGAACGCGTCGACGTACGGGACCTGCGTCCGGTAGTCGTACGTCTTCCACCAGTGGTCGTTCGCGTGCGGAACGGTCGACACCAGTGGCCGGTCGCCGACCGCGCGCTGGACGAGCGCGAGGTACACCCGCAGCCGCCGCACGGTCGCCTGCGTCCCTTCGCTCCGCGACTCGAGATCCGGCGAGAACGCGTCGATCCGGTGGCCGCCCGGCGCCGTGAACGCCAGCGTCGCCGCCGCCCGCGCGGCGTCGGCGACCGGGTCGTACAGGTAGGGGAAGTCCCACGCGACGACGCGAATGCCGGCCCGGTGCGCGGCCGGCAGCAAGGCGCGCAGCTCGGCGGCGGCGTAGAAGCCCGACCGCGACGAGCCGGTCCGCACCCAGAGCTGGGTCAGCCCCATCGCCTGCGCTCGGCGGACGACCGCGGTCGCCGACCCCCGCTCGGTCTCGTCCCACTGGTAGGTCCACATCCCCTTGCCGCGCAACGTCGCGAGCGAGGGCGTACGGACCAGCGCCGGCAGCGGGACCGGCAGGTCGGCCTCCGCGACCACGGTCCCGGGCCGCCACGGCGGGCGCGGCGTCATCGGCGGGCGCTTCGGTGGCGGGCAGCCGGTCGGCGGCGCGGGCGGTGCGGGCAACGCGTAGAGGGGCGGTCGCGGCGCAACGGCGACCGGAGCCGGCGAGCGTGTCGCCGACGGCGCGGGCGACACCGACGGCGTGACGTACGGCGCCCGCGTCGCGGCGGCGACGGGGCCGGCCGACGACGAGCCGATGCGCGCGACGGCGCCGACCGCGCCGCTCACGGCGACGACCGCGGCGGCGACGGCGACGGCGAGCGCGCGCCGGGAGTACGACGTCACGCGGACGAGTGTCACATGCCGGACGACGCATGCCGGAGGTGAGGCGTTGCAGCGCGCCGGTAGGTTGACCCCTATGGGCTACCCGTCGGCGCGCCGGCTCGACCTGGCGGAGACGCTGCACGGGTACGCCGTCGCCGACCCGTACCGCTGGCTGGAGGACGCCGCCTCGGACGAGTCGCGCGCCTGGTCGGCTGCCCAGGACGACCTCTGCCGCACGACGCTCGACGCGCTCCCCGGCCGCGACCAGGTCAGAATGCGCACGGCCGCGCTGCTGCGCGCGGGCGTGGTTTCGACGCCGGCCTGGCGGCGCGGGCGCGCGTTCTTCCTGCGCCGCGAGCCGGACCAGGAGCACGCCGTCCTCCTGGTCCGCGAGCCCGACGGGACCGAGCGCGTCCTCGTCGACCCGATGGCCGTCGACGCGACGGGTACGACGACGCTCGACGCGTGGCAGCCGTCGAAGGAAGGCACGCTGCTCGCACACCAGCTCTCGACTGGCGGCACCGAGGAGAGCCTGCTGCGCGTCATTGACGTGACGACCGGCGAGACCGTCGACGGCCCGGTCGACCGGACGCGCTACTCCCCCGTTGCCTGGCTGCCCGGCGCGGGCGCGTACTACTACGTCCGCCGCCTCCCCGCTGACGAGGTCCCCGACGGCGAGGACCAGCTGCATCGCCGCGTGTACCTCCACCACGTCGGGACGAGTCACGACGACGACGTCGAGGTGTGGGGCGACGGACTCGACAAGACGAACTACTACGGCGTCAGCCTCTCGATGGACGGCCGCTGGCTCACGGTCTCCGCGAGCGCCGGAACGGCACCGCGCGACGACGTGTGGCTCGCCGACCTCGACGCCGCGTCGCCGGAGACACCGAAGCTCGTCGAGGTCCAGGTCGGTGTCGACGCGCAGACCGCGTTGCACGTCGGCCGCGACGGTCGCCTCTACGTCGCCACCGATCGCGACGCGCCGCGCGGCCGCCTCTGCGTCACCGACCCCGAGACGCCCGGGTACGAGCACTGGCGCGACCTCGTCGCCGAACGACCGGACGCCGTGCTCGACGGCTGGGCGGTCACCGACCAGGCCCTCGTCGTCGCGCACACCGAGCACGCGGTGAGCCGCCTCGCGGTGCACGACCGGGCAACCGGCGCCCTCCGCTACGACGTCGCCCTCCCCGGCCTCGGCTCGCTCGGCGGCCCGGCCGCCGATCCCGACGGCGGCGACTCCGTGTGGTTCGGCTGGACCGACTTCACGACGCCACCGCGGGTCCACCAGCTCGACACGGACACCGCGACGGTCACGCTCTGGGCCGACTCGCCGGGCCATGTCGACGTGCCGGAAGTCGTTGCGCGCCAGGTGTTCTACGCCTCGAAGGACGGCACGCAGATCCCCATGTTCGTCCTCGAACCACCCGGCCCGTCGCGCCCGCGGCCGACCGTTCTCTACGGCTACGGCGGCTTCAACGTCCCCATGACGCCCGGCTACAGCGCCGGCATCGCGGCGTGGGTCGAGGCCGGTGGCGCCTACGCGATCGCCTGCCTGCGCGGCGGCTCCGAGGAGGGCGAGGAGTGGCACCGCGCGGGCATGCGCGACGCGAAGCAGAACGTGTTCGACGACTTCCACGCCGCCGCCGAGTGGCTCGGTGCGAACGCGGTCGCGAGCACTGTGGGCGTCTCGGGCGGTTCCAACGGCGGCTTGCTCGTGGGCGTCGCTCTCACCCAGCGCCCAGACCTCTACCGCGCGGTCGTCTGCTCTGCGCCGTTGCTCGACATGGTGCGGTACGAACGCTTCGGACTCGGCACTACGTGGGCCGACGAGTACGGCACTGCCGCCGAGCCCGCCGAGCTCGGCTGGCTGCTCGGGTACTCGCCGTACCACGCGGTGCGCGAGGGGACGGCGTACCCGGCAGTGCTGTTCACCGTGTTCGACAGCGACACCCGCGTCGACCCGCTGCACGCGCGGAAGATGTGCGCCGCGCTGCAGCACGCGACGACCGCGACCGATCACCCGGTGCTGCTGCGCCGCGAGACCGACGTCGGCCACGGCGCCCGGTCGATCAGCCGTAGCGTCGAGCTGTCCGTCGACACGTCGTGCTTCCTCGCCCACCAACTCGGACTGGAGCTGTCATGACGCGGATCGTGCTGTTCGGCGCGACGGGGTACACCGGCCGCCTCACCGCAGAGGCACTGGTACGCCGCGGCGCCTCGCCCGTCCTTGCCGGCCGCAACCGCGAGGCGCTCGCCGAGCTCGCGACCGCGCTCGGCGGTCTCGACACCGCGATCGCCGACGTCGCCGAGCCCGCGACGGTCGACCGGCTGGCCGCCGATGGCGGCGTGCTCGTCAGCACCGTCGGGCCGTTCACCAAGTGGGGCGCGCCCGCAGTCGAAGCGGCAGTCAAAGGCGGCGCCGCGTACCTCGACTGCACGGGCGAGCCGCCGTTCATCCGCGCGGTGTTCGAGGAGTACGGCCCGCGGGCGCAGCGGCCGCTCATCACGGCGTTCGGCTACGACTACATCCCCGGCAACATCGCCGCTGCCGTCGCGCTCGAACGCGCGGGCGAGGCCGCGACCCGCGTCGACATCGGCTACTTCACGACCGGGAAGGGCGCGTTCAGCGCGGGGACGTTCGCGACCATGACGACGACGTCGCCGGAGGCCTTCCACTTCCGCGACGGCCGGCTGCAGGACGAGCGCGGTGCGAAGTACGTGCGGTCGTTCGAGGTCGACGGCGAGGACCGCGACGCGATCTCCGTCGGCTCGTCCGAGCACCTCGCGCTCCCCCGGATCGCGCCGACCTTGAGCGAGGTCAACGCGTACCTCGGCTGGTTCGGCAAGCTCTCGCACGCGGTGCAGGCGACGAGCGCGGTCGCCGCCAAGGTGCCCGGCGTCGAGGCAGCGATGCACGCCTTCCTCAAGGCAGTTCCGCACCCGAAGCCCGGCACGGGCCCGGACGAGACGACGCGCAAGCAGGGCGGCAGCCACGTCGTCGCGATCGCGTACGGCGCCGCCGGTCAACCCCTCGCGGAGGCGCGCGCGATCGGCGTCGACGGCTACACGTTCACCGCGGAGATGCTCGCGTGGGGCGCGATGGCCGCGGCCGACGACGGCGTCAAGGGCACCGGCGCGCTCGGTCCGGTCGAGGCGTTCGGTCTCGACACGCTCCGCGAGGGCTGCGCGAGTGCGGGCCTGACGGTCTCCTAGAGCATCTGCTCAGGAGGACGCCGGCGCCGCCAGGTACGGCGCCAGCGCCGCCTTCTCGTCGTCCCGCAGCGGACGCGAGGCGTTCGCCGCGTAGTCGTAGCCGACGAGGACGGTCGCCGCGCGCGCGACGACCGTCTCCGCCTGCTCCAGCACGTACCCGAGCCGGAACGACCGCGTCCCGATGTGCTCGACCCAGGTCGACGTCCGTACCGGCCCGAGCCCGAAGTGCGCGGGCCGGACGAAGTCGAGCTCGGTCCGCGCGAGGATGAGCTGGCCCTGACCGACCGGCGTGCCCGACGCGGAGCGGAAGAACGCGATCCGCGCGTCCTCCAGGAACGTCGAGTACGCCGCGTTGTTGACGTGACCCATCATGTCGGTGTCGCCGAAGCGCACCGGCGTCTCGTGCACGAACAAGCGTCAGGCCAGCGCCGCGTCGAGCGTGATCTCGACGTTGCCCGCCAGCGCTTTCGACACTGGGCACCCGGCCTTGGCGACCTTCGCCGCCTCGACGAACGCGGCCTCGTCGAACGGCCCCGTAGCGCGCACCCGGATCTCGGAACGAGTGATGCCCAAGCCGGACTCGCCCTTCTCGATGTGTACCTGCACGGTCGTGTCGATGCGCTCCGCCGGCGTGCCGGCCTTGGCAAGACCGTTCGCGAGCGACATCGAGTAGCACGTCGCGTGCGCTGCCGCGATGAGCTCCTCCGGGGACGTGACGCCGTTGGGCGCCTCGGCCCGCGCGGGCCAGTTGACGTCGAGCGGCCCGGCAGCGTTCGAGGAGTCGAACGACACGGTCCCCTTCCCCGTGAACAGCTCGCCTTCCCAGATCGCCGTAGCGGCGCGCATCACCATGAGTCGTCTCCCTAGTCAGTCTCGAACGAGTTTGCGGTACGTCACCCGGTGCGGCCGCGCCGCCTCGGGACCGAGCCGTTCCACCTTGTTCTTCTCGTAGTCCGCGAAGTTGCCCTCGAACCAGAACCACCGCGCGGGATCCTCCTCGGTCCCCTCCCACGCGAGCATGTGCGTCGCGACCCGGTCCAGGAACCACCGGTCGTGCGAGATGACGACGGCGCAGCCGGGGAACTCCAGCAACGCGTCCTCCAGCGACCGCAGCGTCTCGACGTCGAGGTCGTTCGTCGGCTCGTCGAGCAGCAGTACGTTGCCGCCGGCCTTCAACGTCAGCCCGAGGTTGAGGCGGTTCCTCTCGCCGCCGGACAGCACGCCGACCGGCTTCTGCTGGTCGGGTCCCTTGAAGCCGAACGCCCCGACGTACGCGCGCGACGGCATCTCCCGCTGACCGACCTTGATGTGGTCGAGCCCGTCGGAGACGATCTCCCACACGCTCTTCTTCGGGTCGAGTCCGGACCGCGACTGGTCGACGTACGAGATCTGCACGGTCGGGCCGATGCGGAGCTCGCCCGAGTCGGGCTGCTCCTCGCCGATGATCGTCTTGAACAGCGTCGTCTTGCCGATGCCGTTCGGCCCGATGATGCCGACGATGCCGCCGGGCGGCAGCGAGAACGACACGTCGTCGATGAGCACCCGGTCGCCGAAACCCTTGGTGAGTCCCTTCGCCTCGATGACCGTGGAGCCGAGGCGCGCGCCTGGCGGGATGTTGATGGAGTCGGGGTCGTACGGCTTCGCCTTCTCCGCCTCGGCCGCGAGCTCCTCGTACCGCGACAGTCGTGCCTTGCTCTTGGCCTGCCGCGCCTTCGGGTTGGACCGGACCCACTCCAGCTCGCGTTCGAGCTCTTTCTTCCGCTTGACGTCCTTCTGGCCTTCGAGCTTGAGACGGGACGACTTCGTCTCGAGGTACGTCGTGTAGTTGCCCTCGTACGGGTAGCACCGGCCGCGGTCGATCTCGAGGATCCACTGCGCGACGTTGTCCATGAAGTACCGGTCGTGGGTCACCGCGAGCACCGTGCCCGGGTACTTCTCCAGGTGCTGCTCCAGCCACAGCACGCTCTCCGCGTCGAGGTGGTTGGTTGGCTCGTCGAGCAGCAGCAGGTCAGGCTGTTCGAGCAGCAGCTTGCACAACGCGACGCGGCGGCGTTCGCCACCGGACAACACCGAGACGTCGGCATCGCCGGGCGGCAGCCGCAACGCGTCCATCGCGAGGTCGAGCTGCGCTTCGAGCTCCCAGACCTCGCCGTGGTCGAGCTTCTCCTGCAGCTCGCCCATCTCGGCGAGCAGCTTCTCCATCGTCTCGGAGTCGGCCTCGCCGAGCTGCTCGCTGATCTCGTCGTACCGCTTCACCCAGCCGCGCTTCTCGGCGACGGCATCCTCGACGTTGCCGCGAACGTCCTTGGTCTCGTCGAGCTGCGGGTCCTGGGAGAGCAGGCCGACGGAGTAGCCCTCGGAGAGCTTCGCGTCGCCGTTGGACGGGTGGTCGAGCCCGGCCATGATCCGGAGGACGGTCGACTTGCCGGCGCCGTTCGGCCCGACGACACCGATCTTCGCGCCGGGCAGGAACGCGAGCGTGACGTCGTCGAGGATGACCTTGTCGCCGTGCGCCTTGCGCACCTTCTGCATCGTGTAGATGAACTGCGCCATGCCGTCCAGTCTGCCGTACGCCTGGAGGCAGGCGTACGGGAGGTCGACGGCGAAGCAGTCGGCCATGGTCCGACGCCTCTCGCTCGCTGCCCTCGCCGCCTCCGCTCTCGTCATCCCAGGCGCCCGCGCGCTGCCGCCGACGCCGCTGAGCACGGTCACGGCCTCGCCGAACGTCCACCTGGTCACCAACGTCCCCACCGGCGTCGGCGTCGGCGGCAAGTTCGCCGGGCATTACTACTTCCAGACCACCGCGCGGTCCGCGACGTACAGCGCACCCGACGGCGCCTCCGACGGCGGCCTCTGGGTGTTCGACATCGCGAAGCCGGATGCGCCCTCGGTCGTCGCGCACCTGCCGTTGCCGATCTGGGAGAACGAGGACGTCGACCTCTCCATCAAGCGGCACGTGCTGCTCATCAGCGCCGACCGCAAGCGCCCCTCGTCGCCGATCGGTACTCCGACGATGCCGCCACAGGTCCCGGTGGTCGGCGGCGCGCTGTTCGTCTACGACATCACCGACCTGGCACACCCGCTGCTCAAGTCGACGCTGCCGATGCCGTCGACGGTCGGCACCAAGCCCGACGGCACGCCGCTCGGCGGTCCCGGCCACATCGCCAACTGCATCCTCGACTGCCAGTACGCGTACGTCACCGGCTCGCGCGACGGCTCGGTACACGTGGTCGACCTGCGCGACCTCGCCGCGCCGAAGGTCGTCGGCTCCATCAAGTCCCCCGCAGGCGGCGATACCACGTCGTGGACGCCGGGCATCGTGCACGACGTCAACATCGACGCCAAGGGCTACGTCTGGATGACCGGCTCCGGCGGCACCGCGATGTACGCGCCGGTCAAGGACGCGCTGCACCCCAAGCTGCTCGCGTCGACGAAGAAGTCCGACAACGCGAAGACCAACTCGTACATCCACCACAACTCGCTGCGGCTCGACGGAGGCACCGTGCTCGTCGGCGAGGAGTCGTTCAACGGCTGCGGCGGCGAGGCGCCGATCGAGCCCGACGACAAGGTCGGCGGTCGCTTCCAGTCGTGGCGGATCGACCTCAAGCACAAGCGGCTCGTCCCGCTCGCGCTGTACTCGCAGCGCGTACCCGGCGTCTCGACCTGCTCGTCGCACTGGTTCGACATCAACGCGAGCACCGTCGTCGCCGACGCCTGGTACGACGGCGGCGTGCGCTTCCTCGACCTCAAGAACCCGCGCAAGGTCCGGCAGGTCGGCTACCTCCGGACGAGCGACGGCGCCGCTTCGCAGGCGCAGTACGTGCCCGGGCACCCCGACCTCGTCTACGTCTCCGACTACCTGCGCGGGCTCGACGTCATCCGCATCGACAACGGTGGCCGCAAGGCGAAGACCGTCGTCGAGGGCAACGACATCGCGCCGCGTACCGCCCCGATCCGGTTCGCCCGCAGCGAGGACTGGGGCTACGCCTGCCCGGTGCTGGCCTAACCCGGAGGCGCCAGCCGCGCCTTGAGCGCGGCGACGTCGAGGTCCGGCTCCGGGTACGACAGGCCGAGCGCATCGAGGTGCTCGACGAGCAGCCGCGCGACCGCCCAGTTGCGGTACCACTTGCGGTCGGCGGGCACGACGTACCACGGCGCGGCGTCGGTCGAGCACCGCGCGATCGCGGTCTCGTACGCCGCCAGGTAGTCCGCCCACCGGGCCCGTTCGTCGACGTCGCGCTCGCGGAACTTCCACCGCTTCGCCGGATCGTCGAGCCGGGCGAGCAGGCGTTCGCGCTGCTCGTCGTACGAGATGTGCAGCCAGCACTTGACGACGGTCGTGCCGTTGTCCGCGAGCCGTCGCTCGAAGCGCTCGATCTCGGCGTATCGCCGCTCGATCACCTCGGGCGGCGCGAGACCGTGGACGCGGACAACACCGACGTCCTCGTATTGCGAGCGGTTGAAGATGCCGACCTCGCCGGGGCGCGGCAGCGCGCGCCGGACCCGCCAGAGGAAGTGATGCCGCCGCTCGGTCGCGGTCGGCTGCTTGAACGACGTGATGCGCACGCCGACCGGGTTCATCGCGCCGATGACCTGCTTGATCGTGCCGTCCTTGCCGCTCGTGTCCATGCCCTGGAGGACGAGGAGCAGCGACCGGTCGCCCTGCGCGAAGAGCTGCTCCTGGCGCGTCGCGAGCCGCGGGCTCAGCGCGGCCAGGTCGGCGTCGGCGCGCGCACGGCTGGCGACGCCCGGCGTGCTCCGCGGGTCGTACGCCGCGAGGCGCACCACTCCGTCGACCGCGCGAGCGCGCAGCTGCGAGCGGACGGTCTCCTTCGCCATGACCGACACCCTCGCACGACGGTGCGAAAACTCCGGCGCGTCGCCTCCAGCCGGACCTGTCCCGTTGGTGGTGGAATGGGTCCGTCCGCCGTGGAGGAGGTTCCGTCGTCGTGCCCGCCCGCCGTCTCGTCGTCGCGCTCGCCGTGCTCCTCGTCGGGGTGTTCGGCATCGGGATCGTGACCGCGATCAACCGCAGCGGCGAGCCCGCGAAGCCGAGCGCGCAGCCCTCGCCGACGGTCTCGCCGACGGACACGTTCTCGCCGGTGCCGACGGTCGAGCCGTTGCCGAGCGAGACGCCGACCCCCGAGCCCACCGTGACGCCGACGCCCAACGTGAGCGCGGGTGGCGGCGGGGGCGGTGGTGGAGGAGGGGGCGGCGGCGGAGGCGGTGGCGGCCCGAAGATGCCGAACACCGGCCTCGCACCCGTCCTCCCCGGGCTCGCGCTCGCATCGGCGGCCGTAGCCGTCGTTGCGCGGCGGCGTTCGCTAGCGGAGTAGCTCGACCGGGACGTCGACCAGCCGTGCGCGCAGCCACTCCCCCAGTCCCTTCGCCTGCGGGTCCGCGCGGGTCGACGACGAGACGCCCTCGCCGAGCAGACCGGGGATGACGAAGTTCAGCGCCGAGAGGTTCGGCAACACGAAGCGCTCGACGGGGTACGCCGCCGTCTCCGGCAGCAGCCCCCGGAACCGTTCCACGGTGAGGAAGGCGACGAGCCAGCCGAACGACTCGGGATCCCGCGCCCAGACACCGAGGTTCGCAGTGCCACCCTTGTCGCCGGACCGGGCGCCGACGACCCGGCCGAGCGGCACCCGTTCCGTCTTCACGACGTCACCTCGACCCGGCGGCCGTCGGCGTGTACGACGACCGGCGTGACGAGGTCGCGCGGGACGAGCGCCGGCCAGTACACGCCGTACGGCGTGGCGTCGCCGGGCGGCGCGGTCATGGTGAAGCCCGGGTACGACGCGAGCCCGAGCTCGACGGCGGCGCTCGAGAACGCCCGCCCGATCCGGTCGGGACCGCTGTCCTTGACGGTGATCCGCAGGTGCGCGATAGCGGCTTCGTTCGTCTCGGGGTCGCCGACGTCGGTGCGCGAGAGCGACGCCTCGGCGTCGGGGAACACAGCCCGGATCTGCCGCACCACGAGGTCGGCCTTCGCGTCGAGGTCGAGGCCGGTGAGGACGAACGTCACGCTGTTGCGGAACCCGCCGACGAGGTTGAGCGCGACCTTGAGCGACTCGGTCGGCGGCTCGCCACGGACGCCGCTGATGCGGACCCGGTCGGGACCGTCGTCCGACAACACGATCGTGTCGAACCGCGCGACGACGTCGGGGCCGAGGTACCGCGGCCCGCCGATCTCGTAGAGGAGCTGCGCGGTGACCGTGCCGACGCTGACCAGCCCGCCGGTGCCGGGGTGCTTGGTGACGACGCTGCTGCCGTCGGCGGCGATCTCGGCGATCGGGAACCCGACGTGCTCGATGCCCGGCACCTCCTCGAAGAACGCGTAGTTGCCGCCGGTCGACTGCGCGCCGCACTCCAGCACGTGGCCCGCGACGACGGCTCCGGCGAGCGCGTCGTAGTCCGTCGCGCCCCAGCCGAACCGCCACGCCGCCGGACCGCAGACGAGCGCCGCGTCGGTGACCCGCCCGGTGACGACGACGTCGGCCCCGCCGGCCAACGCCTCGACGACCGGCCGGCAGCCGAGGTACGCATTCGCGCTGACCGGCGGGTTCGCGGCGGACGACAAGGGCGCGCCGGTGTCGAGGTGAGTCAGGTGCGCGCCGAGGTCGGCGAGCCGCGGCATCAGGTCGTCGCCCTCGACGTACGCGACATTCGCCGCGATACCGAGCCGTTCGGCCAGCGCGCGTACGGCGTCGGCGCAGCCCGCGGGGTTGAGGCCGCCCGCGTTGACGACGATCCGTACGCCGCGGTCGACGGCCAGCCCGAGGCAGTCCTCGAGCTGGCGGAGGAACGTCGACGCGTACCCCTTCGTGGGGTCCTTGAGGCGGCTGCGCCAGAGGATGAGCATGGTGAGCTCGGCGAGGTAGTCGCCGGTGAGCACGTCGAGATCGCCGCCGACGAGCATTTCCCGCATCGCGGCGAGGCGGTCGCCGTAGAAGCCGGAGCAGTTGCCGACCCGGAGCACGTCCATGCGCGGGATCATGCCCGACCGGACGATTGACCCGCGCTCCTGCGACGGGCACGCTGAGCGCAGCCCACGGCTCATCCCTACGCGAAACGGAGTACCGCAATGAAGGCTCGACTCGTCGCGACGCTCGCCCTCACGCTGACGTCGGCGACTTGCCTCGGCGGGACGGCGCAGGCCGCCAAGCCCACCGCACGGCTGATCGACGTCCACGAGATCAAGGCCGGACGGAACGCCGCGCGGCCGGTCGCCGCGGCGAACTGCTCCGACGCGGGCGCCGAGAGTGGCACCTACGGGCTCACCGGCTGGGCCGTGCAGGGCGCGAAGACGTCGACGTTCAACACGACGACGCTGCCGTCCGGGCTGAGCCTCAGCGCGACGACCACCGCGTTCTCGAACGGGTACCACGTCTATTCGCAGGCGTCGCCCGCGCCGACGATCAACGTCGGGACGAGCACGTCGTCGTCGACCAAGCCGACCGCCAACCGTAGCTACGAGCTGATGTTCGGCCGGGCCGGTGGCCAGACCCTCGCCGTGACGTACACGTGGCAGTGGACCGACGGGTTCATCGAGAGCGACACGCTGTTCAACACGGCCTTCAAGTGGGCCAACCTGGGTGCCGAGGGCGACGGCTGCTACGAGAACGCGGGCAACGTCTACGACGTCGGCAACATCGCGACCCACGAGTTCGGCCACACGTACGGCCTCGGCCACCCGTCGGGTGCGCGCTTCGAGACGATGTACGCGTACGGCTACAGCGGCGAGACGCTCAAGCGCTCGCTGGCGACAGGCGACGCCGCCGGCGCGAACGCGGTCTACTAATCCCTGGCCGGGCGCCCGCGCACCGTCACAATGGGCGCGGGCGCCCGTAGCTCAGCCGGATAGAGCACCCGCCTTCTAAGCGGACGGTCGCAGGTTCGATCCCTGCCGGGCGCACCCAACGTGACACTTCGCGAACCTGCGGCCCGCCCGTTCCCGGCTTACTCCTGTGGAGTACAACTGCCTCGTCGTAGAAGTCGGTGCGGTCGTGTCGCCGACCTGCCACTCGAGCTGGGCGGGATGAATCCGACGGACTGGTTGCAACCGGCGGACCCGCTCGCGCGTGTCGTTGGCGTGACGAGGGAGCGGGAGTGACCGGTGACGACAGTTTCGACGGGTTCTATGCGGAAACGTACCCGCTCGTCGTCGGGCAGGCGTACCTCCTCGTCGGTGATCTCGGCGAGGCGCAGGACGTCGCACAGGAGGCGTTCGTCCGCGCGCTGGCCCGCTGGCGCATCGTGCGGACGCTGGACGACCCGGTGGGCTGGGTCCGCCGCGTCGCGATCAACCTCGCGATCAGCCGGTGGCGCCGGCACCGCAACGCGCTGACCGCGTGGCGGCAGCGCGCCGACCGCGAGACGTCCGCCGGTCCCGGTCCCGACCGGGTCGCGGTCATCGACGCACTGCGCGGGCTCCCGCGGCGGCAGCGCGCAGTGCTCGTGCTGCACCACATGAACGACCTCTCGGTCGCCGACGTCGCGCGCGAGCTCGGCGTCCCGGAGGGCACCGTCAAGTCCGACCTGTCCCGAGGCCGTGCGCAGCTGGCCAGGGCGCTGGCAGACACGAGGGTCTGATGACAGACGACTTCGGTGAGCAGATGCGCAACGCCGCGCACGCGGCCGCTGCACGATCCGTCCAGCCGCCGGTCGACGTAGTGCGCCGGCGGCTGGCGCGCCGCCGGGCTAGTACCGGCTTGGGTGTCGCGGTCGTCGTGGCTCTTGCGGTCGCGGCGAGCGCGGGTATGTGGGAGACGCGGTCCGGGCTGCGGCCGGTCACGCCGTCGCCGAGCGCGTCCCCGCAGCCGACCTACACCGCCGAGCAGAGCCCGGCCCCGTCGCCGACCGCCTCGCTCGCCGCGTCGCCTGCGCCGGCACCGATGACGATCGTCGCCACGCGGGGCGACGAAACGGAGAAGCGGCCGATCGTGTTCCTGTCCGCGACGACCGGCCGGGTCATGCGGTCGCTGGCCGCCCAGCAGGGCGACGGCCCCATGTCGGCCCCAGTCGTGTCGTACGACCGAAAAACGATCTACTACTCGCGGATCGTGACGTCCTGCCTGAACGAGATCGTGGCCGTGCCGACCCGCGGCGGCCCGGAGACCGTGCTCGCGAACGGGTTCGACCCGGCCGTCAGCCCCGACGACCGGTGGCTCGCGTACCGGACACAGGCGGACGCCTGCGCGGACCAGACGATCCTCGTCGTCAAGGACCTCAGGAGCGGTACGGAACGCCGCTGGGCCGCGCGAGACGAAGCCGACGGTGATGTCGTGGCGATGGCGTGGGCACCGGACTCCCGGCGCCTCGCTGTCATCCGCCAGTTCCCGCGCAGGCCCGCGGACGTCAAGGCCGAAAGCGGAGCCGCAGGATACATAGATCGGGACCTCTGGATCCTGGACACGCGCGCACCCGGCACCACTGTCGACGCGGGCAACCAGGTGCCCGGCGTCAAGGGGCTCATCGCCCGAGCCACGTACCGCGGTCCGGAGGGGGCACTCCTAGTCCTCGGCGTCCCGTCCCACGGCGACATGCCGAGCGTCCTGAGCGAGGTCGACCCGGAGACCGGCCGCAGCAGGGAGGTCGTGGCCTTCCCTCACCCGGTCTACGAGTTCGACTTCGACGCGTCCGGACAGCACCTGCTGTACATATGGGAGGGCACCCTGTACCGCTGGGTCGCAGGTCGTTCCGCGAAGATCGCGGACCGGATCAACGGCGCGGACTGGTGACGGTCAGAGGCTCCCGCCGCGCGGCATAGCTGACCCGATCACGAGCCCCCGAAATCGGTTGGCAGGTACGGGGGCTACGCGGGACGCCGGTAGCCATCCCGACGTACTGCTGGCCGGGCAGTCAGATCACGGCACCGGGGAGCGCCGTCGGAAGGTTCTTATTGTGTCAGGCTGAGTGCGCGATATTGCTGCCAGCGTGTGTCCAGTTTGTTCCACAACGGGCGGAATGTACGTAATACTGCGGGATGCTTCGCGCCTCCCTCACCGTTGCGCTCGCCGCGTCCTTCGTCGTCGTCGCCACCCCGCCGGCGACCGCGACCACCTGCGTCGTCGCCGTCGCCGTCAGCGCCGGCGACCGGCACACGCTGGTCCTGAAGTCCGACGGCACCGTCTGGGGGTGGGGCGCGAACTACTCGGGCCAGCTCGGCGACGGCACGACGACCGACCGGCTCGCGCCCGTCCAGGTCGTGGGACTCACCGACGTCGTCCAGATCGCAGCCGGGGCCGCGCACTCGCTCGCGATGACGTCCGACGGCACGGTGTGGGAATGGGGCGACAACTCCTGGGGGCAGCTCGGCGACGACACGACCGTCGATCGGTCGACGCCGATCCAGGTGCCCGACGTGAGCGGGGTCACCACCATTGCGGCAGGCGGCTTCCACTCGCTCGCCGTCGGTCGGGGCGGCGTCGTCATCGGGTGGGGCTACAACGGCGCGATGCGCCCGCTGCCGCTGCCGACCATCGGGCTGCCGAACCGGCCCCTGCCGGTCGCCGGCGTCGCCGCGGCGACCGCGGTCGCCGCGGGCTACTGGCACTCGATGGCGCTCACGTCGACCGGCGACGTCTGGACGTGGGGGTACAACGGGCACGGCCAGCTCGGCGACGGTACGTACAACGACCGGTCTGTCGCGGGCCGGGTCTCCGGCCTGACGGACGTGAGCCGGATCGCAGCCGGTGGCGACCACTCGCTCGCGATCCGGGCCGGCGTCGTCCTGGCGTGGGGTGACGGCAGCTACGGCCAGACCGGGTCCTGGGGTGACCAGACCACACCGACCGGGGTTCCCGGGCTGTCCGGCGTCGTCGGCGTCGCGGGCGGCCTCGATCATTCGCTCGCCGTCAAGACCGACGGCAGCGTCTGGGCCTGGGGTGCGAACGGCCTTGGACAGCTCGGCGACGGGACCCGCGTCACCAGGGCGACCGCGGCCGCGGTCCCTGGCCTGGCCGGCGTAGCGGCCGTGACCGGTGGGCTCGAGTACTCGCTGACCGTGCACACCGACGGCACCCTGTCGGGGTGGGGTGCGGACGACGTCGGCCAGCTCGGTGACGGCGGCCACGAGAGGCACACCAGTGCCGACGCCGTACCCGGCCTGTCGGGCGTCGTCGCGACCGGCGCCGGCAGCGCGCATTCGCTCGCGGTACTCGGCGACGGCACCGTCAGATCGTGGGGCGCGAACGGCGCCGGTCAGCTCGGCGACGGCACGACCGTCGACCGCGCCTCGGCCGGCACGGTATCCGGGCTGACCTCTGTCGCGGCGGTCTCGGGTGGTGGCCCGTACTCGCTCGCGCTGAAGACCGACGGAACCGTATGGGCGTGGGGCGACAACTACTGGGGCCAGCTCGGCGACGGCACGGCGACGCGCCGGACGACGCCCGTGCAGGTACCCGGCTTGGCCG
>CBQZLL010000038.1:0-15739 GCA_967749945.1 uncultured Frankiaceae bacterium | reverse complement strand
GGGTCTAACTATCTTGAGCCTCGTCCCGCACCCCCGGGGACCTGCGGCTTTGCGTCGCGGGAGACTCGGGAGTGGGACATGGTCGGGACTGCTCCGCACCCCCGACCTTGTCCCACTCCCTCGTCATGACAAAGAGGAGGGAGGAGCAGGACAGCGGGGGTGCGGGACGAGGCAAGGACGAGGAGTTCAAGACAGAGACCGGGATGCAGGAAGGGAGGAAATTCAGGGAGCGGGAGAGGCGACGGGTGGTAGTTCGTAGAGTCGGCGACGTGCTGCGAAGCCGGGTGGTCGACGTGCTGCCGGAGAGGCTGTGGCGGCCGGGGAACGTGTACCTGGGGATGCGGCTGCACTTCTGCGTCGGCGGCGAGCCGGACCGGGCGGTACGCACCGTCGAGTGGAATGGCCGCGAGGTGGCGCGTGGCCGCAAGGCCGTCGATCCGGCGACCCTCAGCCGCGACGCCGACGGCTGAACGCTGCCAACCGATTGCCAACCAACGTGTTGGCAGAGGGCGGTACGGAGGGGTACGGGTCGTCACGCCGGAACTACAAAACCGCAGGTCAGGTGCCATGTCGTCGCCCCAGGTGTCGGGGCGTCAACGCGGCAGACGACGGTTCAACTCCCCCCTCGCCCACCCGTTCTACGCGAGATGGCACAACCCGAGGTAGACGTTGTGGTACGCCAGGCGCTCGCAGGCGAAGGTGTACGTCGCGCAGACGTCGTCGGCCTCCGGTGTGCACACGATGGCCTGCGACGACGTGGTCGCGAACGGCGCGGCGCACAGCAACAGCGCCGACGTGAGGGCAAGGCGAGCGCGGAGCATGGTTCCCCCTAGGTTGGCAGGACTGACCGCCCGGCGGGCGGCCAGTGGTCTGGGTGATTACTCCCGTATGACCGAATCGCGAACCGACGGTAGACATCGGGCACGCGGGCGTCAACGGCCAGACCAGACGCGAACTCGCGGGAGTCTGTCGCACCACCTGGCTAGGGTTCCGCCCATGTCGCAAACCCTCGCCGTCGAGGCGGAACAACTGGTCAAGCGCTACCACGGTCGCGGCAGCGCCGACGTCGAGGCGGTCCGCGGCGTCGACCTCGCCGTGGGCACCGGCGAGGTGTTCGGGTTCCTCGGGCCAAACGGCGCCGGCAAGTCGACCACCGTCAAGATGCTGACGACGCTGATGTCGCTCACGTCGGGTCGGGCGCGGGTCGCGGGCATCGACGTGACGGCCGATCCGGCCGGCGTACGACGCCAGATCGGCGTCGCACTCCAGGAGGCCGGGCTCGACGCCAGGCAGACAGGGCGCGAGCTGCTCACCTTGCAAGCGCGGCTGTTCGGCTACTCCGCGACCGAGTCGGTCCGCAAAGCGCAGGCGCTGCTGGAGCTGGTCGAGCTGGTCGACGCCGCGGACCGCCGGATCAAGAGCTACTCGGGCGGCATGAAACGCCGGCTCGACGTCGCGTCGGCGCTGGTGCACGAGCCGACCGTGCTGTTCCTGGACGAGCCGACGACCGGGCTCGACCCGGCCTCGCGGCTGACGGTGTGGGACGAGGTGCGCCGGATCAACGAACGCGGCACGACGATCTTCCTCACCACGCAGTACCTCGAGGAGGCCGACCAGCTCTGCGACCGGATCGCGATCATCGACGCGGGCCGGATCGTCCGCGAGGGCACGCCCGGCGAGCTCAAGTCCGAGCTACGGCAGCGCAAGGGGCTGCCGACCGACCCGACGCTGGACGAGGTGTTCCTGGACGCGACCGGCCGCAGCCGCGAGCGCATCGCCGGCGACGTGAGCGAGGTGACGGTGTGAGCGCGCCGACCCAGGCCTGGGTACTCGGCAAGCGGGCGCTGCGCGAGGCGACGCGGACGCCCGACTCGACGATCCCGACGTTCTTCATCCCGCTGTTCTTCCTGGTCGTCAACGTCGGCCAGGCGACGCGGGTCTTCCCGTCGCAGACGACGGCGTTCCTGCACGGGCAGTCGTACGCCGCGTTCCAGCTCCCGATCACGCTGCTGCTCGCGGCGTCGTTCGGGACGGCGGCGCTCTACCTGGTCGAGGAGATCGAGGGCGGGTACTTCGACAAGCTCCGCGCCACCCCGATCGCCCGATCGGCGATCACCCTCGGCCGGCTCACTGCGGAAGCGGCCAAGGGCGTCATCGTCACGCTGGTGCTCATCCTGCTGGCGCTGCCGTTCGGCGTGCACGTCGAGTCGGGTCCGCTCGGCTGGCTGCTGATCGTGTTGCTCGCCGCGGGGTGGGGCGTCGTGTACTCCGGGTTCATGCAGATCATCGCGCTGAAGACCCGCAGCGCGGCGGCCACCAACTCCGGGTCACTGGTCTTCTTCCCGCTGCTCTTCCTCACGCCCAACTTCGTGCCGCGGGAAACGCTGGCCCGGCCGATGGAGATCGCGGCGACGTTCAACCCGGTCACCTACATCATGGAAGGGCTGCGTTCGCTGATCCTCCAGAACGTGCAGTGGGGCAGTGTCGGCAAGGCGTTCGCCGTCGTCGTCCTGCTTGGCGTAGTGATGCTCACGATCAACGTCCGGACGATCAACGCCTACGACTGAGCGGCGCGGCCCGGGTCTTTGGGCCTTGTCCGGGCCGCCGCGCAAACCACCCCCCGAGGCGAGAGCGTGCCGAGGTCGGTGCCCTCGACGACGACCTGCCCCGCGGTCGGTCCGCGCCTCGAGCTCGGACCGGAGCTGGATGTATGCCAGGTATGTAGTGAGCGTCAAGCGGTACAGTCCGCCGATGCGCCTACTCCTCGCCCTCCCCCTCGCCGCCGCCGCCGTGCTCAGCTCGTTCGCCGCGCCAGCGACCGCGATCGTCCCGTGCCAGACCGGTGACGTCGGCTGCTACCAGACGTGCTACCTGCCGCACTACGAGAAGGGTCGCGGCGTCTACTGGGTCTACTGCTGAACGCCTGTCACGCCTCGAACTTGTAGCCGAGGCCGCGGACGGTCGTGACGTACGTCGGGTTCGTCGGGTCGGGCTCGATCTTGCCGCGCAGCCGCTTGATGTGGACGTCGACGGTCTTCGTGTCGCCGACGTAGCCCGCGCCCCACACCCGGTCGATGAGCTGTGCGCGGGTGAGGACGCGTCCGGCGTTGCGCAGCAGCACTTCCAGCAGATCGAACTCCTTCAACGGCAGCTGCGTCGCGATGCCGTTGACGGTGACCAGGTGCCGGTCGACGTCGAGCCGGATCGGGCCGCCTTCGAGAACGGCGGGCAGCAGCTCGTCGCCCTCGCCGCGACGGCGCATGACCGCGCGGATCCGCGCGACGAGCTCGCGCGAGGAGAACGGCTTGGTGACGTAGTCGTCGGCGCCGAGCTCCAAGCCGAGGACCTTGTCGATCTCGCCGTCGCGCGCGGTCAGCATGATGACGGGGATACTCGACTTCTGTCGCAGCACCCGGCAGACCTCGGTCCCCGACATGCCCGGCAGCATCAGGTCGAGGAGTACGAGGTCGGGTCCCACCCGGTCGAACTCGGTGATGGCCTTCGGCCCGGTCTCGGCGACGGTGACCTCGAACCCCTCCCTGCGGAGCATGAACGTGAGCGGCTCGGAGAACGACGGCTCGTCCTCGACGACCAGCACGTGCGTCACGTGGTCACGCCTTCCTTGGTCGGGGGCGGCGATGCGGCGCCGGAATGGGGTGCCGGCAGGGTGAGTGTGAACGTCGACCCGGTCCCCTCGACGCTCCACACGTCGACGCGGCCACGGTGGTTGGTCGCGATGTGCTTGACGATCGCGAGCCCGAGCCCGGTGCCGCCGGTCTCGCGCGAGCGCGCCGGGTCGATCCGGTAGAAGCGCTCGAACACCCGCTCGCGGTCGCCCGGCGCGATGCCGATGCCCTGGTCGGTGACCGCGATGTCGACCTCGTCGTCGCGGCGGCGCGCGGTGACGGCGACCCGGGTGTGCGGCGGCGAGTACGCGACCGCGTTGTCGAGCAGGTTGGCGACCGCGGTCGCGAGCTGCCGCTCGTCGCCGGGCACGGCGAGTTCCGGCTCGACGTGGACGACGACGTCGATGTCGCTCGCGGTTGCGGCGAGCCGGGTGCGGTCGATCGCTTCGTTAACGAACGACAGCACGGGCACCGCCGCGGCGATCCGCATCGGCTCCGCGCCCTGCAGCCGCGACAGGTCGATGAGCTCCTGGATGAGCCGCGACAGCCGCGCCGACTCGACCCGCATCCGGTCGGCGAACCGGCGTACGGCGGCGGGGTCGTCACCGCAGTCCTGGATCGCCTCCGCGAGCAGCGATATCGCGCCGACCGGGGTCTTGAGCTCGTGCGAGACGTTCGCGACGAAGTCGCGGCGGATCGCGTCGATCCGCCGCGCCGCCGTCGCGTCGTCGACGAGCAGCGCGACGTACGGCCCGCCGGCGACGCGGGTCGCGATCGCGCGAACCTCGCGACCGCCCGGCAGCTCGACCTCCTCGTCCGCGAGCCCCAGCTCGCCGCGGGCGTGCCGGGTGACCTGCGCCAGCGCGGGTGCGGCGAGCCGGCTCCGGCGGACGATCCGCATCGCGTCGGCGGCCGGGTTGGTCCAGACGGTGTTCTCGTCGCCGTCGAGGACGACGACGCCGGTCGCGAGCGCGCGCAGCGCGGCTTCGAGCACAACGGGCAGCACCGAGTCCGGCGCGTCGTCGGCGAGCGTGTCGCGCGGGCGGTCCGGCCCGCGGCGGACCAGCGCGGCGCCGACGAGCACGCCGGCCAGGAGCGCCAGGCACGCGACGAGGACGAGCACGATTCGATGCTAGAGGCGTCGCGAGCCGTTGGGCGCCGCGATCCGCTCCGGACGCCCAGATCTCGCCAAGAGTTCATCGCGAGAGCAGGAGACGTTCACGCTCGTGTCACCGGTTTGTCCTTACCGCGCGGACTAGGCTGGGACCATGCGCGACGCGTACCACGAGGAGCTCGACGCGATCACCGAGGCGCTCGTCGACCTCGGCAACCTCGTCGCGTCCGCCATGGGCCGGGCTACGACGGCCCTGCTCGACGCCGACCTCCAGCTCGCCGAGGGCGTCATCACCGGCGACACCGTCATCGACGACCGCTACCACGAGATCGAGGAACGCGCGTTCGAGCTCATGGCGCGCCAGCAGCCCGTCGCGACCGACCTGCGCATCCTCGTCACGAGCCTGCGGATGGTCGCCGACATCGAGCGCGCCGGCGACCTCGCGCTGCACGTCGCGAAGGTCGCCCGCCGTCGTTACCCGGTCTCCGCGATCCCGACCGAGCTGCGGTCGACCGTCCTCGAGATGGGCCAGGTCGCCGAACGCATCATGACCAAGGCCGGCGACGTCATCGCCGGCCGCGACGTCGACGTCGCCCGCGAGCTCGAGCACGACGACGACCGGATGGACGCCCTGCACAAGCAGCTGTTCACGGTCATCCTCGGGCCGGGCTGGAAAGGCGGCGTCGAGGCCGCGATCGACGTGACGCTGGTCGGCCGCTACTACGAGCGGTTCGCGGACCACGCGGTGTCGGTCGCCCGCCGCGTCGTGTACCTCGTCACGGGTGAACGGGTCGTCGTCGGCAACTGAGGCGCGTACCGATATGTCGCGGAAACAGCCCCTGATCTCCACTGTCTGTTCACGGTCTATTCACCGTGGTGTCCCTGTCGCGTCGTCTCGGCTGCCTAGCGTCGGGTCGTACAGCCCACTGTCCTGAGGAGGACCCATCGTGAAGCTCGGTTGGTACGGCCGCTCCGCCGCTCTCGCCCTCGCCGCCGCCCTGGCGACCACCGCCTGTGGGAGCGACGACAACAGCGGCACCAACGCGAACCCCTCGTCGACCGCCAGCAACTCGTCGTCGTGCACGTCCGGCTCGCTGGCCGGTGCCGGCGCGACGTTCCAGAAGAACATCGAGCTGCAGTGGATCAAGGACTTCACGGCGTCCTGCTCCGGAGCCACTGTCGACTACAAGGGCACGGGCTCGGGCGCGGGCATCGCGCAGTTCGGCGAGGGCACCATCGACTACGCCGGCTCCGACTCGCTGATGAAGGACGACGAGCAGGCCAAGGCCGACTCCCGATGCGGTACCGGCAACAAGGCCGTCCACCTGCCGGTCACGGCCGGCGCGGTCGTGCTGACGTACAACCTCAAGGGCGTCACGAGCCTCCAGCTCTCCGCCTCGACGGTCGCCGGCATGTTCACCGGCAAGATCACGTCCTGGAACGCCGCCGAGGTCAAGGCGGACAACCCCGGCGCGACGCTGCCGTCGACGAAGATCCAGGCCGTGCACCGCTCCGACTCGTCGGGTACGACCGACGTGTTCTCGAAGTTCCTCGACGCGCTCGGCAAGCCCGCGTGGACGCTCGGTGCCGGCAAGGAGCTGGCCTGGCCCGGCGGCCAGTCGGCCAAGGGGTCGGACGGCGTGACCGCCGCGGTCAAGGCGACCGACGGCGCGATCACGTACACCGAGCTGTCGTTCGCCAAGGCGAACAACCTCGCGATGGCCAAGGTCAAGAACGCCAGCGGCGCCTACGTCGAGGCGAACGGCATCAGCGTCAGCAAGGCGCTCGAGTCGGCGACGCTCGACGAGACCAAGGGCGACATCCGCGCGAAGATCGACTTCGCGACGCCGGAGGCGACGGCGTTCCCGATCTCGGCCGTCAGCTACGTCATCGTCTGCGACAAGGGCAACAAGAAGGCCGCGCTGCTCAAGGCGTTCCTCGCCTACGCGACGACGACCGGGCAGGCCACGGCCGACACCCTCGGGTACGCCCCGGTGCCCGCGACGATCGGGGCGAAGCTCGCCGCGGCCGTCGCCGCCAGCGCCTGACGCCGCCGGCCGCTCGCGTGGGGTGTGCGGGGCGCCCCACGCGAGCGGCGTTCTGGCGCAATGGGAGAGACTTCCCCGCATGACCGACCTGGACCTGAGCGGAGCGCGCCTTCGCCCGGTCTCCCGGCTGACCCGCCGGGTCGACACGCTGTTCCGCCGGACGACTGGCGCGTCCGCGCTGCTCGTCCTCGTGGTCATCGTGGCGATCGCGGCGTTCCTCGTGCAGAAGGCCATCCCCGCTCTCGGGACGAACCACGCGTCCTTCCTCACCGAGCGGGAGTGGCTGCCGGACAGCGACGTGTCGCGGTTCGGGATCGCCGCGCTCGCGCTCGGGACGATCGTCACGAGCATCGCGGCCCTCGTCATCGCGGTCCCGGTCGCGCTCGGGGTCGCGCTGTTCATCAGCGAATACGCCCCTGAACGGCTGCGCCGCCCGCTCGGCTACGTCACCGACCTGCTCGCCGCCGTACCGTCCGTCGTGTACGGCCTGTGGGGCGTGTTCTTCCTCGTGCCGCGGATGCAGAAGCTCCAGGTGTTCCTCGCCGGGCACCTGTCGTGGATCCCGATCTTCAAGGTGCCCGGCGGCCGCGCGGTGGGGGGCCGGTCGCTGTTCTCGGCATCCGTCGTCCTCGCGATCATGGTGCTGCCGATCGTCGCGGCGATCTCCCGCGAGGTGTTCGTCCAGGTGCCGCAGGGCAACCGCGAGGCGGCGCTCGCGCTCGGCGCGACGAAGCTCGAGACGATCCGCACGGCGGTGCTGCCGCCGAGCCGGCCCGGTGTCGTCAGCGCGGTGATGCTCGGGCTCGGGCGGGCGCTCGGCGAGACCATCGCCGTCGCGCTCGTCCTGTCGGCGAGCTTCACGCCGACGCTGCGCGTGCTCAACGCGGAGGGGGGCAACACCATCGCCGCCAACATCGCGACGAAGTTCGGCGAGTCGGGGCCGACCGGTCGCGGCGCGCTCATCGCGTCGGGGCTCGTGCTGTTCGCGATCACCCTCGTCGTCAACGTCGTCGCCCGCGCGATCCTCTACCGCAGCCGCCAGCGGAGTCTCGTATGACCGCCTCTACCCTGGCCGGCCGGACGGTGCCGCGCTGGACGTTGCCCGCGCTCGCGGTGCTCGCCGCCACTCTCGTCGCGGCGGCCGTCGTGACGACGCCGCTCGCCGGGCGCGCGGGCGGTGGGGTGGCCTTCGCCCTGACGTACGCCGTCCTCGTCGCCGCGACCTCGACGGTCGTGGAGGGGCGGCGCAAGGCGGTCGACCGGATCGGCAAGCTGTTCATCGCGGCCGCCGTGCTCGCCGCGCTCACCCCGCTGGTCGCCGTCCTCGGCTACACCGTGGTCCGCGGCGCGAAGGGGCTCACGCCCGACTTCCTCACCCACTCGATGCGCGGCGTCGGACCACTCGACACCAACGGCGGCATCTACCACGCGCTCATCGGCACGCTCGAACAGGTCGGACTCGCCATCCTCATCGCCGTACCGCTCGGGCTGCTCACGGCGATCTACATCACCGAGTACGGCTCGGGCCCGCTCGCCTCCGCGACCCGCTTCGTCGTCGACGTCATGACCGGCATCCCGTCGATCGTGGCGGGGCTGTTCATCCTCGCGTTCTGGGTGATCGGGCTGCACCGCGGCTTCTCCGGGTTCGCCGGCTCGCTGGCGCTGTCGATCCTCATGCTGCCGGTCGTCGTCCGGTCGTCCGAGGAGATGATCCGGCTGGTGCCTGACGCGCTGCGCGAGGCGTCGTACGCCCTCGGCGTCCCGCGCTGGCGGACCGTGATATCCGTCGTGCTGCCGACCGCATCGGCAGGCATCACGACCGGCGTCATGCTCGCCGTGGCCCGCGTGACGGGCGAGACGGCGCCGCTGCTGCTGACGGCGTTCGGCTTCGACTCGATCAGGACGACCCCGTTCAAGGGCCAGCAGTCCGGGCTCCCGCTGTACGTGTTCGACCAGGCGACGTCGTCGGCGCGCGGCGCGGTGGACCGCGCTTGGGCCGCCGCGCTCGCCCTGATCCTCGTCGTCGCGTTGCTCTACACGATCGCGCGACTGCTCACCCGCCGGAACCGGCTCGTCTCGAGATAGCGTCTCGCCGCTCGGCGAGGTCGTCGCCGTACAGATAGGTAACCTGCATCCGTGGCAAAGCGCATCGAGACCGTCGGTCTCTCGGCGTGGTTCGGCTCGTTCAAGGCAATCGAGGACGTCTCGATCACCATCGAGCCGAAGGCGGTGACCGCCTGCATCGGTCCGTCGGGGTGCGGCAAGTCGACGTTCCTCCGGACGCTCAACCGGCTGCACGAGGTCATCCCGCGGACGCGCATCGAGGGCAAGGTCCTGCTCGACCACGAAGACCTCTACGCCCCCGGCGTCGACCCGGTGTCGGTACGCCGCACGATCGGCATGGTGTTCCAGCGACCCAACCCGTTCCCGACGATGTCGATCTACGACAACGTCGTCGCCGGGCTGCGGCTCAACGGCGTTCGCGGCAAGTCGGTGCTCGACGACGCGGCGGAGCGTTCGCTCAAGGCCGCGAACCTCTGGGGCGAGGTGAGCCACCGGCTCGACAAGCCCGGCGGCGGCCTGTCCGGTGGCCAGCAGCAGCGGCTGTGCATCGCGCGGGCGATCGCGGTCGAGCCGCAGGTGCTCCTCATGGACGAGCCGTGCTCGGCCCTCGACCCGATCTCGACGCTCGCGATCGAGGAGCTGCTCACCGACCTCAAGGACCGCTACACGATCGTCATCGTGACCCACAACATGCAGCAGGCCGCGCGGGTCAGCGACGTGACGGCGTTCTTCACGATCGGCGGCGCGGGCGAGCCCGGCCGGCTGATCGAGGCCGACACGACGCCGAAGATCTTCACCAACCCGTCCGACCCCCGGACCGAGGACTACATCACCGGCCGCTTCGGCTGACCGCCGAAGATTTCGGGCGAAATTCACCATCCGTCCACGCGGGCGTCGACCCGGCGTCGCGACGCTCTCCTAGCGTGCCCGCCATGTCGATCTCCCGCCGTACGTTCCTCGGGTCCGCGATCGCCGCGGGCGCCGTCCTCGGCACCGGTATCGCCGCCACCGCGCGGCCGAACAGGCGCTACGCACCGGTGCGCGCGATGCCCGACCCGAAGAGGAGCGGGCTCGACCACATCGTCGTGCTCTGCATGGAGAACCGGTCGTACGACCACTACCTGGGCTGGCTGCCCGGCGGCGACGGCCGGCAGGCAGGACTGACGTACCTCGACGACGCCGGGCAGCCGCACAGCACGCACCGCCTCACCGACTGGCAGGGCTGCGGCTTCAACGACCCCGACCACTCGTACGAGGGCGGCCGGGTGCAGCTCAACGGCGGGCTGAACGACGGCTTCCGCAAGGGCAGCAACGACGACTTCGCCCTCGGCTACTACGTCGAGAACGACCTGCCGTTCCTCGGCCCGCTGGTGCGCAACTTCACGACGTTCGACCGCTACTTCTGCTCGCTCCTCGGCCCGACCTACCCGAATCGCTTCTACACGCACTCGGCCGCGACCGACCGGATCACCAACGACTTCTACCCGCAGGGCGGCAGCACGCCGACGCCGAGCGGCCTGCCCACGATCTGGGACCGTCTGGCGGACAAGGGCATCCCGGCCAACTACTACTTCAGCGACCTGCCGTTCCTCGCCCTCTGGGGCGAGAAGTACGTGCCGATCGCGCGGCCTTTCGAGACGTTCTTCGCGCAGGCCGCGGCGGGCAACCTGCCGGCGTACTCCTACCTCGACCCGTTCTTCCTCGGCGAGGAGCAGGGCGGCTCGAACGACGACCACCCGCACGCCGACATCCGGCGCGGCCAGGCGTTGATGAGCCAGATCGTGCACGCGCTGATGACATCGCCGCAGTGGTCGAAGACCGCGCTCGTCATCACCTACGACGAGTGGGGCGGGTTCTTCGACCACGTGGTGCCGCCCGTGCTGGCGGACAACGACCCCGCCCACGCCCAGGCGGGCTTCCGCGTGCCGGCCGTCGTCGTGTCCCCTTACGCTCGACGCGGCGCGGTCGGCCACGAGGTCTACGACCACTCCTCGATCCTCAAGATGGTCGAGTGGCGCTGGGGCCTCCAGCCGCTGACGCCGCGCGACGCCGCCGCGCGCAACCTCGCGGAGACGTTCGACTTCGCGTCGCCGGACTTCCGGATCCCGACGCTGCCGTACGTCAACGACCCCGGCCCGCACCTCTGCCCGGAGACGGTCTCGTCCGGCATGGGGCTCGAGGACCCGTTCTGGCGCGAGCTCGCCGACTCGCCGTTGGTGCGCCCTTTCCAGGCGGTCCGCGCATAGCGCCGAGGCGGCTACTGGTGAGTAGCGGCATCGGCCACGCGGGAACTGGTGAACGGCGGCGCCGCTACTCACCAGTAGCGATGTCCGCCAGATGTTCACCAGCCCGAAAGGGTGGGTTTGTCCGTTTGTCGCCGAGGTTCCCTAGCCTGAATCCGTTGCTGCCCAGAACCCAGACGGAGGGTGTTTCCATGCGCCGGTTCGCCGCCGCCCTGCTCGTTGCCGCGTTCGCGGTTCCGCTGCCTCAGTCCGCCCACGCCGGCGGCTGCCCGATGGTGAGCGACCCCACCGGGGATGCGAAGGGGTTCGTCTCCGGCGTCGACTTCCCGGTCAGCGACCCGGCGATGGACATCACGTACATCAACCTGCTGACCGACGCCACGAAGCTCAAGGTCGTGGTCGGCTTCGACCAGTACACCGCGTTCGACAGCTACGCCCCCGGCGGGCGGATGGTGGACGTCGCGATCAGCGCCAAGGGTGCTACGGCGAAGCACGTGAAGATCCACATCGACCCGACGGGCACGGTGACGAGCAGCCCGCTCCCGGCCGCGGCGGGCGGGCCGAAGATGGAGGCCAACAAGACCGTGTGGGTCGCCGTCCCGCTCACCTCGCTCGGCTTCCAGACCATGCGGCCGAGCCGGCTCAAGAAGGTCGGCGACAAGTACACGGCGTTGAGCGTGTCGGTGTACCGCTACGCCAACCAGGCCCAGGCTCCGGCGACGGTCGCCGCCGACACGGCTGCGTCCGCGCCGGGGTGGTTCTACGTCCACCGCGCCAAGGGCTGCTGACCGACCCGGTGAATGCCGAGAGAACTTCGCGAGAAATGTCACCGATCGAGGTAGTGAGGACGGGTTCGCGGACGTAGAGAGACCGGAGCGCGCCTCCCTCGGCGCGTCACCGACGTCCCAGTCACACCCACGTCCTAGGAGGACACCAGCATGAACCTGCGCAAGCTCGCCAGCGTGGCGTTCGTCGCCGCCGTCGCGATCACCCCGGCCGCGCACGCCACCGGTGGCAGCCACGCCACCGCCTGCACCAGCGCGACCGCCCGCGACACGTCGAACGACGTCGGCGGCCCGGCGGCCACCCGGTTCGGCGTGTGCCAGGCCGGCACCGGCTACATCGAGGTCGGCGTCAACGGCACGCAGTTCTACGTCGTCGCGAGCAGCGACGACTTCGGTTACATCGGCCTGTCGAGCTTCGACTCGAACGGCACCTACACCGACTGCCAGCAGGGTGGTCACGACGCCGACGAGCACGGCAGCGGCAGCAACCAGGGCGGCTGCTACGGCGTCGACGGCGTTCCCGGTGTCAACCCGGTCAACCTCGGCATCCTGGCCGGCACCGTGCCGCTCCCGGTCTGCGGCGACGGCACGGGCGAGTGGTACGACTCGTCGCGTGACGGCTGCCGTGCCGACGCGGGCGACATCAACGACACGATCACCGAGCTGCTTCCGATCGTCGGCTGCCTCGAGGCCGCTCTCGCGACCGTGAGCGACCCGACGGTCTGCCTCTAGCACCACCAGGGGTGGTACGGCGCCGCCTCGACGCGGCGCCGTACCACCCCACCAGCCCACCGCGACGACGAGGAAGTACGTGCGACGCCCAGTCTGGATCCTCGGCACCGTGCTCCTGCTCGCGACCGCCACGCCCGTCGGGGCCGGCGGTCCCTCGGTGTGTACGGATGCCATCGCCGAGGGCCACTGGACGCGCTGGACCGCGCCGGTCACCGCCGACTGGGGCGACAAGCAGTACCTCAACACCAAGCGGACGAACGACGACCTCGTCTACCGGGTGACCGTCGACCCGTGGGACCCGTGCCGGGCCTACCGGATCGGCGAGGAGCCGGCCGGCCGGTTCGCGGACCGGGACGTCTCGATCGTGCAGCGGACGACTGACCGCGGCCGGCACTGGGAGACGATCCGCGAGCACGCCGCCGGCGTCCGGAACACGCACGTCTACGTGCCCGCGCCGGACGAGGTCGACCTGAGCCTGGACGGCGGCGGCCACGCGATCGTGCGGAGCCTGGACGGCGGCGACACCTGGAGCGACGGTCCCGCGTGGAGCGGCCCCCAGCCCGACGCGGGCTTCGCGGACCACCACGTCTACTCGCTGGCCTTCGCCCCCCTCGGCGCGCCGCCCGGCCACCGGCGCGAGTACGCCGTCACGCTGCTGTGCCACGAGGCGCTCGGCGGCGATCCCGACCCCGCCTGCCAGCCGCAGCCGTTCGAGACGCTGTCGATCCACTTCGTCGGCAAGGTCGGCTTCTGGATCAAGGACCCCACCAAGCAGTGGCGGCAGGTGAGCGTCCCCGCCAACGGCACCACCAGCGCGCGCAGTGAGTTCGCGGTCCGGGTGGATTCGAGCCACCCGGCCGAGCCGTACGTCTACGACCGGCCCTACGGCACGATCGCCGGTGCCGCGCAGATCCTCACGCTCAACGCGGACCGGACCGCGTTCGTGCCGCACCCGGTCACGATCGACGCCGACGACGCGGGCTTCCAGCTCTGCTGGCGGCACGGGAAACCGCTGCTGCTCGCGTACGCCCATGGCGCCGACCAGCTGGCCGAGGGCGGCTCGTTCGTCTTCACGACGGTCAACGACCTCCGGAACATCGCGCACACGCCGACCGTCTTCGGGCCTGGACCCGACTGCCCGCTGTTCCACCTTCGCTCCGTCGCGACCGGTGGCGGGCACGACGTCCGCGCGACGTGGTCGCCGACCGCGTGGAACGACGAGACCGACGTCGAGCTGGGCCGGTTCCCCTCGGCGCTCGCCGACCACGGTCCCGGAGCGCTCGACCGGATCGACGGCCTGCCGGTGTGGCTCCCGCCGGACGGCGCCTGGGTCACCGAGTCGACCCAGGTCGACGCACGCGGCGTCTACTACGTGACGGTCGCCCGGGCCTGCCATACCAAGTCGACGCACGAAGGCGAGGTGACCCGGGAGAACTGCGGCGGGTCGAACCCTGGCACCGGCGTTCTCGAGTGGGTCACCTGGGCCTACCGCGTCCCGGCGAGCCCGGCGTTGTGGCGCCAGGTCCGTACGGACGCGGGCGGCGACGCGCCGACCTGCCCGGCGGTACCGACGGCGACCTGCGGGCTCACCACCGGCCCCTCGTGCGCGCTCGCGGAGGGCGCCGGCCCCGGCACGGGCCTCGCGTTCGACGGTCGCGACCTGCTCTACCCGGTCTCCTCGGCGGACACGTTCACGGTCCAGTTCGCCAGGGTCGACCCGGCGGGCTGTCGCGCGACGCGCGCGCCGTTGACGATCACGCTCGATCCGGTGGAGCTCGGCAACGCGCGGCGGCTCACGCACCGCTACCTCGGCCCGAACACGACGCAGCCGACGCTCGACCGGTACTACGCCGACGCCGACGCCGTGACGTACGACCCGGCGACCGGCGACCTCTACTTCTCGCTCCGCGACAACGAGCGTTCGGCCGGCACCACGGTCGTGGGCAACCCGGCCTCGGTCTGGGTGTCCCACGACCTGCGCCACGCCTCGCTGCTCTACGTCGGCGACCGCTGCCTGGCCGACAAGGGCAACCAGTCGGGGATGGACCTCCTGGCCTGGGACGGGGACACCGGGTCGTTGCAGACCTGCGCGGACGCCCGGCCGATGGCGGTCACCCCGGACGGGCAGCGGCGGCTCACCTCCGCCTGTCTCTACCAGGACGCCCTGCGCGGCGGCGGGCAGGGCTGGGCGGTCACCTCGTGGACCGACGCGGAGGACGGCCGCGCGTTGCTCCTCGTCGACAGTGGCAACGGCGCCAACGTCGTGACGTACCGGCCGGCCGCGTGCCAGGCCGACGCCGCGTTCGGCGCGGGCGGGATCGCCTCGGCGAAGGGCGGTGCCGGCGGGCACGCGCAGCTCGCCTGCACTCCGTCCGCGACGGCGGCCGACCCGACGCTGCTGTGGTTCCGGCGCGGCGGCGCGCTCACGGCGTACGGCGTCCCGGACCCGAGCCGCTGGTGTCGGGTCGGCACCCGGCTGGCCGTCACGACCTCGGTCGGCCGGACCTGCGCGACGCTGACGGCGCCGGGGCCGCGCCGCCCCGCGAGCACGCCGGTGCCCGGTCGCGTCGTGCGGTTCATGCTCGACGGCGTCCGGGTCGACGGCCCGCCGACCGACGCGGCGGGACGCTCCTGCGTCGCGCGGCCCGCGCTGCGCGACGCGCGGGCGTCGTTCGCGAGCGACTACCGCTACCTGGCGAGCGCGGGTACCTGGCCGCCGGTCCTGCTGCCGAAGCCGCTGCCGAAGCCGAAGCCCCCGGTCCGCGTCCCGCCGCCGCCGCAGCCCGCGCCGGACCCGCTCGTGCCGCGCATCCCGCCACCGGCTCCGGCCGTGCCCGCGCCCGCCGTGCAGATCCCGCCGCCGCCGCCCGGCGCGAACGTCGCGGGCCTGGGCGAGACCCGCGAGGAGAACCAGCAGCTCGCGTACGTCGGGCAGGACGTCCACGAGGACGAGCCCGATCCAGGTCTCGAGGAACTGGCGGCGGCGATGCTCGTCACGACCGCGGCTTTCGTGGTCGCCTGGCGGCGCCGCGCGGCCGCGGCCGTCGCGCCCGCGCGCCGCGGCGTCGAGTTCTAGGTGTCCTGACCGGACAGGTTGTTGACGTTTGTTATGCGGCGAGGCGGCTGA
>CBQZLL010000037.1:0-15953 GCA_967749945.1 uncultured Frankiaceae bacterium | reverse complement strand
TCGATGCGGCCGAACCCGCAGACGATGTTCGGCGCGAACAGCGCGTGCACCTCGAGGAACTCGCCCTCGTCGACGACGTGCTCGATGACGCGGTGCATGTCGTACGGCTGGTTGCTGCTGTCCGGGATCAATGTGTCGAGCTCGACGTCGAGCGCGTCGACGTCGGACTCCTCGGCGTACGACGGCGGCTCGTCGAGGTTGTTGTCGGGCAGGTACGACAGCAACGCCCTGGCCAGGTCGAGGCAGTCGTGCTCGTCGGTCGCGACGAAGTGCGCGACACCGGACTTGGTGTTGTGGGTGTGCGCGCCGCCGAGGTCCTCGAACTCCACGTCCTCGCCGGTCACCGTCTTGATGACGTCGGGGCCGGTGATGAACATGTGCGAGGTCTTGTCGACCATGAGCGTGAAGTCGGTGATGGCGGGCGAGTACACCGCGCCGCCCGCGCACGGCCCCATGACGAGCGAGAGCTGCGGAACGACGCCTGACGCCATGACGTTGCGGTAGAAGATCTCGCCGTAGAGGCCGAGCGAGACGACGCCCTCCTGGATGCGAGCGCCGCCCGAGTCGTTGATGCCGACGACGGGACATCCGGTCCTCAGCGCGAGGTCCATGACCTTGACGATCTTCTCGCCGAACACCTCGCCGAGGCTGCCGCCGAAGACCGTGAAGTCCTGGCTGAACACGCAGACCTTGCGTCCGTCGACGGTGCCGTAGCCGGTGACGACGCCGTCGCCGTACGGCCGGTTCTTGTCGACGCCGAAGTCGTGCGCTCGATGGCGCGCGAGCGCGTCGGTCTCGACGAACGACCCCGGGTCGAGGAACGCCTCGACCCGCTCGCGCGCGGTCATCTTGCCCTTGGCGTGCTGGCTCTCGACCGCCTTGGCGGAGCCCGCGTGGATCGCCTCGTCGCGCTTGTGCTGCATCCGCGCGAGCTTGCCCGCGGTCGTGTGCAGGTCGACGGGGGGTACGCCGGGTGCGGGGTCGGTCATGACTCGTATCGTAGGGGCGCGATGTACGCCGACCTGGACCGCCCGCCGCTCCAGCCGCGCGCGTTGGCCCGGTCGCTCGGCGTCACGCCGCCGTGGGGCGAGGTCCGCATCCTCGAGTCCATCGGCTCGACCAACGACTACGTCGCGGCGGCCGCGCGCGGCGGCGCGCCCGAAGGCTTCGTCGTCGCCGCCGAGCACCAGTTCCTCGGGCGTGGACGCCTCGACCGGCAGTGGATCTCGCCGCCGCGCGCGGGGCTGACGTTCTCGGTCCTGCTGCGCCCGGCGATGCCGGCCGCGGTACGTCCCTGGGTGCCGTTGCTGCTCGCGGCCGCGGCGGCGGAGGCGTTGTCGAGGCGGTGCGACCTCGACGTCGTGCTCAAGTGGCCGAACGACCTCCTGGTCGGCGGCCGCAAGGTCGGCGGCGTCCTCGCCGAGGTCACCGGCGACGCGGTCGTCGTCGGGTTCGGCGTGAACGTCTCGACCCGCCGCGAGGAGCTGCCGCGCGACGACGCGACGTCGCTCGTGCTGGAGACCGGGGGCCCGGTCGACCGTGGGCCGGTGCTGCTCGCGTTGCTGCGGACGATGGGCCCGGCGTACGTCGAGTGGGTCGGGTCAGGGGCCGAGCCCGGGGTGGCTCGACGGCGGTACCGCGAGCGGTGCGACACGGTCGGTCGCGCGGTCCGGGTGACCGTGCCGGGCGACGCCGTGGTCGAGGGCGAAGCGGTCGCGGTCGACGACAGCGGATGCCTCGTCGTCCGAGCCGCGGACGGCACGGAGACCGCCGTGTCGGCGGGCGACGTCGTGCACGTACGGCCGGGCTAGGGCACGCCCTAATGGGGCTTGGCGAAACGCTCGTCGCGGCGTGCGTCGCCAGCCCACATCTCGTGATCTTGGCGATGTTCTGCACGCATATGGTGCACAACCTCGCCAAGATCACGAAGTTCTGGGACGGCCGAACCGATCCGGGCCGTTTCGCCAAGCCCTACTAAGCCTGCACCGTGTAGGTCTTGCTGTCCGCCGAGAGGACGCTGCCGTCCTCCGCCGACGACTCCCACGCCGTGAACACGATGTCCCCCGTGGTCCCCGCCGGCAACGTCACGTGAACCGTGTAGTCGCCCCGGCCGGGGCCGCCCTCGGTCGCCGTGACGAAGCCCTTCACGGGCGTGCTGCACGGGCAGGTGACCTCCCACGAGACCGTGGCCTCGAACACCGACGCGGTCCCGGTCACCGTGAACGTCCGGCCCACCGTCGCGTGGTGCGCGGGGTCGATGACCCACACCGCGGCGAGCGTGTCGACCTGCGGCGCGCGACCGACCGCGCCGCTCGTCGAGACATGCCCCCACAGCGTCGGCTTCGTCTCGCCGTCGATGTGCAGCCGTACGGCGGTGATCGACGGCGCGGCGGCGGTGACGGTGTAGACGAGCTGCTGCAGCGACTGCTTCTCGTTGGCCGTCGACGTCGTCACGGTGCCGGCCTCGGACGACAGGTCGACGGTCGCCGTCGTGCCGGACACCGAGACGCCGAGCACGGTCGTCGTCGTCGGCCAGTACGTCCGGTAGTCGGTGTCGAGCGGCGTGAGATGCAGCATCGCGTCGACGGCCGCACGCGCGATGGCGTCGGTCCTCGGGACCGAACGGAACTCGCGGTACAGCACGGGCCGCGCCGCGGTGCCGCCCAGGTAGTAGACCGGAACGCGCATGGTCGTCGCCGACGTCGTCGACGCGCTCGGCGACGTGGACCCGGTGGTCGACGGTGACGACGACTCGGAGACCTGGGCGTCGGGTCCGGAGGAGTTGCTGCAGGCGACGAGCGCCAGCAGCGCGGTGGCGGTGGCGATGAGGCGGAGGTTCATGACGGGCTCCTCGAACGGCGACGCGTCGATTCCTACCGCCACAGACGCGGAAGGTGGGGGAGAAGTTGCAGGTCCCGTGCCACGATCCGTGTCGACCGAGCGAGAGGGGAACGGACGTGGGCTACCCGCGGCGGCTGCTCAACGCGGACGAGGAGATCGTCTTCGACCTGCATCCCCACTGGAAGGGCCTGGTCGGCCCGACGCTGCTCGCGCCGGTCGTCGTCTTCGTCGCGACGTTCGCGGCGGGCAAAGTGCCCGAAGGGTCCGCGCAGGGCAAGGTGCGGCTCGGCATCACTGGCGTCGCGTTGGTGGCGTTCGTCTGGTTCGTCGTGCGGCCGTACCTCGACTGGTTCACGACGCACTTCGTCCTGACGACGCGCCGGGTCCTCATGCGTCAGGGGCTCATCGCGCGGACCGGGCGTGACATCCCGATCTTCCGCATCAACGACGTCACGTTCACCCACACCGTCGTCGAACGGCTGTTCGGTGCGGGGACGCTCGTCGTCGAGAGCGCGGGCGAACGCGGCCAGGTGACGTTGCACGACATTCCGCACGTCGAGGACGTGCAGCGCGAGATCTACACCCTGATGGACGCCGACGACGCCCGCCGCCGCGGCGCGGCACCGCCCGACGACGCCTGACCGCCCCGACCCTCCGGTGAGGCGGGCGACCGCGCGGTGTAGCGTCGCGGGCCGTGTCCGACCTCGTCAGCCTGCGCCGCCACGAGCACATCGCGGAGATCGTGCTCGACCGTCCCGAGGCGCACAACGCGCTCTCCACCGCGATGGCGAACGCGCTCGCGCGGACCTGCCGCGACGTCGCGGACGACCGTACGGTCCGCGCCGTCGTGCTCTCGGCCAGCGGTGCCAAGGCGTTCTGCGTCGGCGCCGACCTCAAGGAACGCAACGGGTTCAGCGACGCGGACCTGATGGCGCAACGGCCCGTCTTCCGCGCGGCGTTCGGCGGGGTCATCGACCTGCCGCAGCCGACGGTCGCGGCGGTGTTCGGCTTCGCGCTCGGCGGGGGCTGCGAGTTTGCGCTCGCCTGCGATCTCGTCGTCGCCGACGAGACGGCGGTGTTCGGGCTGCCCGAGGTGACGGTCGGCGTGGTGCCGGGTGGCGGCGGGACGCAGACGCTCGTTCGCCGGGTCGGGTGGTCGCGCGCGGCCGATCTCATCCTCACGGGCCGCAAGGTCCCGGCGAACGAGGCGTTCGAGCTCGGCATCGTCAACCGGCTCGTCCCCGGGGGCACGGCGCGTGAGGCGGCGCTCGACCTCGCGGGCACCATCGCGAACAACTCCCCGGTCGGAGTACGGGCCGCGAAGCGGGCGTTGCGGCTCGGCGCCGGGGTCGACCTGCGGGCCGGCCTCGACATCGAGGACGCGGCGTGGCGGAGCGTTGCGTTCTCGGGCGACCGTCGCGAAGGCGTCGCGGCATTCAACGAGAAGCGACCACCGGAGTGGCCCGGTGAGTGATCTCCCTCCCGCGATCTCGCTCCGCGAGGTCGGGCCGCGTGACGGGTTGCAGAACGAGGCGCCCGTCCCCACCGATGCGAAGGTCGCGCTCATCGACGCGCTGTCGCGGACGGGCGTCGGTCGGATCGAGGCGGTGTCGTTCGTACACCCGAAGGCGATCCCGCAGATGGCCGACGCGGACGACGTGTGGCACCGGATCGACCGCGCGGCCGACGTCCGCTACTCAGCGCTCGTGCCCAACCTCAAAGGCGCCGAACGCGCTCTTGCCCAAGGCTTCCGGGAGATCGAGGTCGTTGTCTCGGCCTCGGACACGCACAACAGGAAGAACGTCAACCGCTCGACCGAGCAGTCGCTCGACGACATCGCGGCGGTGATCGCGGCGGCCCGCGACGCGGGCGCGACGTGCCAGGTCATCGTGTCGACGGCGTTCGGCTGCCCGTACGAGGGCGACGTCCCGGTCGAGCGCGTGCTCTGGGCCGCGGGCCGCGCGCTCGCCGACGGCGCCGACGCGATCTCGTATGGCGACACGACCGGGATGGCGACACCGACCCGCGTCACTAGCCTCGTCGGCGAGACACGGATGGCGTTCCCCGACGCGGCGTTGAACCTGCACTTCCACAACACCCGCGGCACCGGGCTCGCCAACGTGCTCGCCGCGCTGGAGCTCGGGGTCGCCGACTTCGACGCATCGGTCGGCGGGCTCGGCGGCTGCCCGTACGCCCCGGGCGCGACCGGCAACGTGTGCACCGAGGACCTCGTGCACATGGTCGAGGACATGGGTGTCGCGACGGGTGTCGACCTCGACGCGATGCTCGCGGCGGCCCGGCTCGCGGAGAACCTCGTCGGCCGGACACTGCCCTCTCAGGTGCTCCGGGCCGGACCCCGCACGCGGCGAGCAGGGATTCCGCCCGTAACCACGTAAACTTCACTAATACACCGCCGCTCACTCGGGGATCCCGCATGAACCGCCTGCCTGCCCGCTTCGGCCTCGCGCTGGCCGCTTCGGCCGCGCTCGTCCTGCTCACGTCCGCCGCACCCGGCGTGACGCTGGCTACGGGGCGTCACGTGCCGGGACCCGGTGAGCTCGTCCGTACCGCCGGGCAGCGGATGGGCGGCGAGTCGGAGCCCGAGGCGACGGTCGACGGCAATGTCGCCGACCTTCCCTCGGCCGACAACCAGCAGAAGTTCGCGGACCAGGCGGCCGCGTTGCCGGGCGCGTTCCCGACGAACAAGTGGCAGGGCATCGGCCCGATGGGCCAGGACGCCCCCGCCGACTCGCCGAGCGGCGCGCTGCGGTTCGCGCGCAATGCCGGCATGGGCGCTGCCATCGCCGTCGACCCGCGCGACTCGACCGGCGACTCGTTCTACGTCGGCAACATGGGTGGCCTCTGGCACACCACCGACGGCGGCGAGCACTGGACGGCGCTGTCCGACGGCAAGCTCTCGCGCAGCGCCGTCGGCGCGATCGCCGTCGACCCGAAGGACCCCGAGACGCTCTACGTCGGCACCGGCATCGGCTATCTGACGATCTCGGGCGATGCGCCCGGCACCGGCATGTGGGTCAGCCACAACGCGGGCCAGACCTTCACGCGTCCCGCGCAGAACATCCGCGGGTACGCCGTCAACGACATCGCCGTCACCGACGACGGCGTCCTCGCCGCGACGAGCAACGGCCTGTACGTCTCGACGAACGGCGGCGGGTCGTTCAGCCGCGTCACGATGCCCGACAACGCCGCCCACTCAGGGGAGGCGGTCGGCGCCTACGCGAACTGGATCAGTGCCATCGCCGTCAGCCCGATCGACGCGAAGGAGGTCGTCGTCGCGGTCGGCCTCGGCCTCGGCAAGAAGCTCGACGCCGTCGGCAACCCGCTCTCGCCGGGCAACGGCCTCTACCACTCGTCGACCGGCGTGGCGGGGCCGTACACGTTCATGGCGTCGACCAGCCAGCTCAAGCACGAGGCGTCGACCACCGACCCGGTCGGCCGGGTCATGCTGTCGTGGGTCAAGGAGCCGTCGGGCGACGCGACGGTGCTGTGGGCGCTGCTGTCCGACGCCGGTCTTGCGCACGGCCTGCAGCCTGGCGGCGACTCGAGCGACACGGTCGGCAGCACCACCGGCCAGAGCCTCAACGCGACCGGCACCGAGCTGAACGGCCTCTACCGCTCCGACGACGCCGGCACGACGTGGACCGTGAAGGCGACGCCGCAGTCGTTGCAGTCCAGCGTCAACGAGGGCCTCGGCATCTACCCGGCACTCGGCTACGGCGTGGGCGTCCAGGCGTACTACAACCTCTGGGTCACCGCCGACCCGCGCAACCCCGACCAGGTCTACTTCGGGCTGGAAGAGGTGTTCCAGTCGGTCACGGGGACCGGCGCGGGCGCGGGCCTCGGCGACTTCGAGATCATCCAGCGCTACTGGGACGTCTGCGGGTCGACGACGTACCTCGAGAACATCTTCAAGGGCCAGTCCTGCCCGGACCAGACGCCGTACTACGGCGGCGTCTCGACGCACCCCGACCAGCACGTCGGCAAGGTGTTCGACGTCGACGGCACGCTGCGCCTGTACACCGGCAACGACGGTGGCTTCTTCCGCGAGGACAGCCACGCGCTGCCGGACGGCCGCAACATGTTCGACAACGACTCGTGGACCGCCATGAACACGCTGGCGACCGTGCAGCCGTGGAAGATCGCGCGCAAGCCCGACGGCGAGGTGCTCACCGCGCTGCAGGACAACGGATCCGGCTTCTTCGCCCCCGGCGGTACGGGCGCGCTCGTGGGTGGCGGTGACGGCGTCAACGTCGTCGCGACCCCGGACCCCGACGTCTGGTACATGTCCGCGCAGGGCGCGATCGTCTGGGTCACCACCGACCATGGCAAGACCATCCGCGCCCTCCCCGCCGACCTCACCGGCGCGACGTTCCTCAGCCCGCTCGCCATCGACCCGACCGACGAGAACCACCTCGCGGTCGCCGGCAGGGACATCCACGAGACCACCAAGGGCGCGAACACCACGTCGACCATCGACCCGTTGCTGTACACCGTCATCAAGACGGACTGGACGCAGTCGTTCGACGCGGGCACGAGCGAGGTCTCGGGCACCGGGTACAACTCGCAGGCGATCGTGATGCGCGACACGGCCGTGTACAACGCGATCTGCGGGCTGTGCCGTAACTCGCTCCTCGACCCGACGAAGATCTTCGCGACCGTCGCGACGAACGTGAAGCCCGGCTGCGAGGCGAAGAAAGCGTCGACCGACTGCTGGCACGTCGCGGAGGGCAACGGCCTGCCGCACAGCTCGATCTGGAACCTCGCGATCGACCCGACCGACGTCAACACGATCTACGTCGTTCTCAACAACAACTCGTTGATCGGCCTGGACGAGAAGGTCATCGGGACGCCGCGGGTCATGGTCAGCCACGACGCGGGCGAGTCGTTCTCCGACCTCACCGGCAACCTGCCTCGCTCGCAGGCGCGCGACGTCGTCGTCCGCGGTGACAACCTCATCGTCGCGACGGACAACGGCGTCTTCACCGCGCCGAAGACCGGCAAGCTGTGGCTGCGGGTCGGCTTCGGCCTGCCGCAGACGCGGGTGTCCGACCTCGACCTCGACTCGACCGGTCGCTACCTGACCGCGGCGCTGTTCGGCCGCGGCGTATGGCAGCTCGACTTCAACGCGACGGCGCCGAGCTCCTCCGGCCCGGGCCCGAAGGGCGAGCCGACGAAGCCCGCCGTCCAGGGCCGCGGCATCCCCGCCACCGGCACGAACGCGGCCTTGGGCGCGATCGCCGCGCTGCTGATGGCGATGGGGCTGGGTGTGCGGCGGGCCCGTCACACGGTCGGATAGAGGAGGCGGTGGGGCGGCCTACCCCGCCCACCGAATAGGGGCGCGCGCCGTAACTCGGGGGCCGGGTCGCCCGCCCCGGCGCCACTAGGCTGACGAACGTGACTGAGTCGAACGTCCATGGCCACCCGCCGCTCGACGTGCTGCGGGCGACCGTCCACGAGGGAGGCCACGAGAAGTACCACGAGGCGAACGCTGCCAAGGGCAAGTTGTTCGCCCGCGAGCGGATCGCGTTGCTGGTCGACGGGGGGACGTTCGTCGAGGACGGGGTCTTCGCGAACGTCATGGCCGGAGATCTCCCGGCCGACGGCGTCGTCACGGGCCTCGGTCAGGTCGACGGAAGAACAGTCGCCGTCATGGCGAACGACTCGACGGTGAAGGCCGGGTCCTGGGGCGCGCGGACCGTCGAGAAGATCATCCGGATCATCGAGACGGCGTACCGGACCGGCGTGCCGATGGTGTACCTCGTCGACTCGGCGGGGGCGCGCATCACCGACCAGGTCGACCTGTTCCCCGGCCGCAGGGGCGCGGGCAAGATCTTCCACTCGCAGGTGCGCGCGAGCGGCGCGGTGCCGCAGGTCTGCGCGCTGTTCGGACCGAGCGCGGCGGGCGGGGCGTACATCCCGGCGTTCTGCGACATCGTCGTCATGGTCGAGGGCAACGCGTCCATGTACCTCGGCAGCCCGCGGATGGCCGAGATGGTCGTGGGCGAGAAGACGACCCTGGAGGAGATGGGCGGGGCGAAGATGCACTGCTCGGTCTCCGGGTGTGGAACGCACCTCACGAAGACCGAGCCCGAGGCCATCGAGGTCGTCAAGCGGCACCTGTCGTACCTGCCGTCCAATCACCTCGGCACGCCGCCGAGCGCCGCGCCACGTGCGCCCGAGGCCGGCATCGACCTGCGCGCGCTGGTGCCCGCCGAGGAGCGGAAGGCGTTCGACATGCGGCGCTACGTCCGGGGCCTCGTCGACGAGGACTCCTGGTACGAGATCCACGCGCTCTGGGCGCGCGAGCTCGTCGTCGGGTTCGGGCGGCTGGACGGCGAGGTGGTCGGCGTCGTCGCGAACAACCCGATGCAGAAGGGCGGCGTCCTCTTCGTCGACTCCGCGGACAAGGCGACGAAGTTCATCCAGCTCTGCGACGCGTTCACCGTGCCGCTGCTGTTCCTCGCCGACGTCCCCGGCTTCATGATCGGCTCAGCGGTCGAGCGACAGGGCATCATCCGCCACGGCGCCAAGATGATCACCGCGGTCTCCGAGGCGACCGTGCCGAAGATCTCGGTCGTCGTGCGGAAGGCGTACGGCGCGGGGCTCTACGCGATGGCTGGGCCAGGGTTCGAACCCGACTGCTGCCTCGCGCTGCCGACCGCGATGATCGCCGTCATGGGCCCCGAAGCGGCCGTGAACGCCGTCTACGCCAACAAGATCGCCGCGATCGAGGACGAGTCCGAGCGGGCGCGGTACGTCCAGGAGAAGCGCGAGGAGTACGAGACCGACATCGACGTGGTCCGGCTCGCGAGCGAGCTCGTCGTCGACGGGATCGTCGAGCCGGAGGACCTCCGCGACGAGCTGATCCGGCGGTTCGCCGCGTACCGCGACAAGGACCGCGCGTTCTCCCGGCGGCGGCACGGCATCACGCCGGTCTAGGCCGTGTTGCCCGACGGCCCGCCGCCCACACCGTTGTGTGCGGGATCCGAGTGCCTAGGGCCGCCAAATCCCGCACACAACGGTGTGGGTCGGTAGCGACACGCGAACCGTCGCCGCGCGGGACAGTAGGGACATGACGCACGCGCCACTCGACCCGACGCGCTGCCCCGACTGCGGCGGGCAGCTCGACGGGACTCCGCACTGCCCGGCCTGCGGACTGCTCGTCCAGGGTCCGGACGCCGCGCGGCTATGGCAGGTCGCGACCGAGATTGCCCGGCTCCAGTACGTCCGCGCGATGCTGCTCGACTCCCTGCGGGGCCGGCCCGCGGGGCCGCCACCGCCGGCGGCGTACGCGCCCTGGCCGCAGGCGCCGCGCCCGACGGCCCTGCGCCCGCCGCCCGTGCCGCGCCGCGAGTGGACGCCGCGCCGGGTGCAGAACCTGCTCCTCACCGTCGGCGCGCTGCTGCTCGTCACCGCGGCGATCGCGTTCACCGCGCTCTCCTGGGGGCGGCTGCCGATCGCCGCGCGCGGCGGGGTCATGCTCGGCGTCACGGCGATCGCCGGGTGGACCGCGCACTGGCTGCTCCGGCGCGGGCTGACGTCGTCGGCGGAGGCGATCGGGCTGCTCGCGGTGCTGTTCGGTGTGGTCGACGCGTACGCCGCTCGGCGCGCGAACCTCGGCGGCCTGCGCGGCACCGACGAGGCGACGTACTGGTCGGTCGCGTCGGGTGTCGTCGCGGCACTGGCGGTCTTGTACGGCCAGGTCGTCCGGGTCCGCAGCGTCCGCTACGCCGCGCTCGTCGCCGCCCAGCTCCCGCTCGTCCTCACCGCGGCGCGCATCCACGGGCTGACGGCCGCCGACCGCGGGGCGTTCCTCGTCGCGCAGGCCGCGCTCCTGCTCCTGCTCGCGCCGCGCCTGCGCGACGTCACGTTGCCCGCGCACGTGTCCGGCATCGTCAACTGGTCGTTCGCCGGGCTCCTCGCGTTGACGACGGCGTACGACTCCGAGGTCACTGCCGATGTCCGCCGCGCGTCCGTCGTCCTCGTCCTCCTCGGCGCGACCGCGCTGCTCTGGCCGGGTGACCGCGCGGTGCCGGCGGGTGCGCTGACCCTCGCCGCCGTTCTCGCGGCAGTCGCGCCGTCACGGTTGACGTTGACCGACGTCCAGCGCCCCGCCCTCGTCGCGGCCTGCGGCCTGCTCGCCGTCGTCGCGGTTGCGACGTTGCCGCCACGCTGGCGGCTCGGCCCGGTCGTCGTCGGCGCGGGCACGGTCGGATACGCGCTCGCCACCGTGTCAGGGCACGCCGGCGAAGCGGTCCTGCTGCCCTTCTCCTGGTTGGGGTCGGCCTGGGACCTGCACGGCGACGTCGCATCGCGCGTCGCCCTCGACGCCGACGGCCTCCCGTGGCACGGCAGCGTAGTCTCGCTCGCGGTCGTCGCGGTCGCGGCCGTGACCGTCGTGATCGGCGCGGAAGCGCTGGGGCGCAGGACCTGGGCCTGGTGGGCGATGGCGTTCGCGGCGCTCGCGGTCGTCATGACGCCGGTCGGTTTCGCGTGGTCGTACCGGGTCGCGTTGGCCTGGGACGTCGGCGTCGGCGTCGCAGTGCTCGCGCTCGCGGCGGCGCTCCGGCGCGTCGAGATCGCTGCGCCCGCGACCGCGATCCTCCTTGTCGCGACCGGGTGGGCGGTGGCCGAACAGGAGGCGACCCTCGCGGTCCTGCTCGTCGTGACGCTCGCGTACGCCGGCTACGCCGTCGCCGACGGGACGACGCGCGAGTACGCCGCGGGCCTCGCCGCCGCGGGTGCCGCCGCGTACGCCGTCGCCATCGCGGCCGCGCGCGGCGCGCCCGCCGACCGGTCCGGCTTCGTCCTCGCGACGGCGGGGTTCTCGCTCGCGGGAGCGGCGACGCTGCTGCGGCTGCGTTCGGTCGAGGGCGTCGCGGCGGCCGCCTACGTCGTCGGCCTCGCCCTCGCCGCGCCCGACCCAGGGTGGCTCGCGTGGAGCCTCGGCGGCGGCGCGGTGGTCGCGGGCGCGCTGGCGTTGCGCGCCGACCGGCGCCTGCTCGCGGGCCTGTCCGCCGCGCTCGGAGTCGCCTGCGCCGGGACCGCGGCGATCGCGTACGACGCGCCGCTCGACCGCACCGGGTTCGTCGTCGCGGTCGCGGCGGCCTGTGCCGTCGGCGCGGGCACCGTGCTGCGCGGCCGGACCGGCGACCTGGTCGAGGCCGTCGGCGGCGCGGGGTACGTCGTCGCGCTCGCCCTCAGTCTGCCCGACAACGGCTGGCTCTCGTGGACCCTCGCGCTCGGCGGCGTCGTCGCGCTCGCCGAGGCGTTGCGCCCGGAACGCCGCGCACTCGGCTGGGTCGCGACCGGCCTGCTCACCGCGTGGTCGTGGGACCGGCTCTGGATCGAGGACGTCCGGGTGCCGGAGGCGTACGCCGCACCGGTCGTCGTCCTGACCCTCGCGCTCGGCCACCTCCGGCGCCGCCGCTACCCGGAGACCGGGTCGTGGGAGGCCTACGGCTGGGGGCTCGTCGCCGGCTTCGCGCCGACGGCATTCGTCCTCGTCGACGATTCGGGCGTGACCAGGCCGGTGGTCATGGGCGTCGCGGGTGTCGTCGTGCTGCTCGCCGGGGTGCGGGAACGCCTGCAGGCGCCGCTGACGGTGGGCGCGCTCGCGCTCGGAGTCGACGCCGTCGTGCAGCTCGCCCCGGCCGTCGCGGCGCTGCCGAAGTGGGCCACGATCGGGGCCGCCGGGCTCGTCGTCATCGCCGTCGGCGTGACCTACGAGGACCGCCGCAGGGACGTTACGCGGCTGCGGGAGACGTTCGACCGCCTCGTCTGAGCGTTGTCCGATTTCGACTGATCTGCCCCTCTTTACCCCTTGCGAAATGGGACATCTAGTGCGAGACTTCGCATCTCGCCCGGTCGCCTGGTCACGCGAACGGCGCGCGCACCGGGGGGTGCGCAAGGGGAGGGGGTGACCGTGACGGCGCTACGCCACGACGTCGACTGGCGTCCAGCGTTGCGGCACGTCGCGTGGATCCCGGGCACGCATCACCGCGGCACGATGCCGCGCTCGGTCGCGACCCGGGTCTTGCGGTGCACCGAGGCGTCGTTCGACCAGCTCCTCGACCTCGGGCTGCCGGCCACCGAGACGGAGACCGGCCCGGCCTACGACCCCTTCGACGTCAAGAACGTCGCGCTGCACTCCGGCACCGGTACGACCGAGGTCGAGATCGCGATGCGGGCGATCTTCGGCTACATGCGCTCGCCCGTCGCCGACCTCGTCGCCGAGACCGCCTGGACGTACGCGCTCTCCGTCGAGCCCGCCGCCACGACCGACACCGCCGGCCCGGTCCGTGTCCATCGCCCGACGCCCGAGGACTTCGGTGGGTCGCTCGACTCGTGCGAGACCGCCGACGGTCCGGTCGCCGACGACGGCCGGTGCCTGCGCGTCGCGCCGGGAGCCATCGCGACCGGCGTGCTGCGGACGCGCGGCCAGGCAGCGCCGCTGCGTTCGGCGTCGATCCGGTCGATCACCGAGGACCTGCTCGGCAGCGGCGTGGCGTGGCACTTCGTCCCAGGCGACCTCGACTCGTCCGTGGACGTCGCGGCGGACGCCGGGCTGAGCGGCTGCGTGACGCTGAGCGTCCGGCTCGAACGGCTGCTCGCCGCGGCCGGTCACGATGCGCGCTCGTACCGCGGCTGGTCGGTGGGCTCGCTGACGCCGCACGCGTGGGTCGAGGTCGTCGACGACGACGGCGCGCCGAAGTTCGTCGACCCGGCGCTCGCACTGCTCGCGTTGCGCTACGACCTCGGGCCCCGCGAGTTCGCCGACTTCGTCGTCGGCTCGGCGACGAACCGTGTCGTCCCCACCCACTGCCGCGCAACTTCGTCGCTCGTCGCCGACGTGCCCGACGGCGCGCTGGCCGAGCCCTACGACGTGCGGCTCACCTGCCGTTCGCACACCTCGACGAAGGAGGCGCCGTGAGCGTCACGACGGCGCCGATCGTTCCGGCGCCAGCCCTGCTGGAGCTGCCGGCCGACCGGCCCAGGGACGAGGCGTCGACCGTGAGCCACGAGTCGTACGCGCCGGCCGGGGTCTTCACCGGGCTCAACGGCTCGCCCGACGCAGAGGCCACGCTCGTCGCCGCCTGGGCCCTGGTACTCGGCCGCTACGCGCGTGCCGAGGAGGTCGTCGTCGGTGTCGAGCGCAACGGTGGTGCCGTTCCGGTCCGTGTCGCGCTCTCGGACACGGCGACGTTCGCGGAGCTCGTCGCCGGCGTCGATGACCAGCTCAGGGCGGCCCCCCTCGACGCCCCGCGCGGGTCGTACCAGGTCGGGTTCTCGACCTCGACCGTGCCCGACCTCGGCGGCGGCTACGAGCTCGCGCTGTGCGCCAAGGCCACACCGAACTGGGCGCTGAGCGTCGCCTACGCGAGCGAGCTGTACGACGCCGAGACCGCGGCCCGCGCCATCGGGCACGTCACGACGCTCGTCAAGAACGCGGTCGCCGATCCGGCCGCTGTCGCCGTGCGCATCCCGATGCTCGCCGCCGACGAGCTTGCCGACCTGCGGGGATGGAACGACACCGCCGCGCCATACCCGCACGACAAATGCATCCACCAGCTCGTCGAGGACCAGGCCACGCGGACGCCCGACGCGATCGCCCTGGACTTCGAGGGCAGCACGCTGACCTACGCCGAGCTCGACGCGCGGGCCAACCAGCTCGCACATCACCTGCGCGACCTCGGCGTCGGTATCGACGTGCTGGTCGGCCTCTGCGTCGACCGGTCGCTCGAGCTCATCGTCGGCATCCTCGGCGTCCTGAAGGCCGGCGGCGCGTACGTCCCGCTCGACCCCGGCTACCCGCGTGACCGGCTGGCGTTCATGCTCGAGGACGCGCGGGTCCCGGTTGTCGTCACCGACACCGCGCTCGCCCGCGAGCTGCCCGTCGACGGCGTCCGGCTCGTGCTGCTCGACGCGGACCGCGACGCGATCGCCGCGCGCAGCACCGAGCGGCCGCAGACCGGTGTCGGGCCGGACGACCTCGCGTACGTCATGTACACGTCCGGGTCGACGGGCCGTCCGAAGGGCGTGCTCGTGCCGCACCGCGGCCCGGTCAACCTCTGCGACGCGGGCACGGCGGCCCGCTGCACGTTGCGCGGCAACCGGTTGCTGCAGTTCCACTCGCCGAGCTTCGACCCGTCGATGCAGGAGATCACCCTCGCGCTCGCACATGGCCGGACGCTGGTCCTCGCGACGCGCGCCGACCTCATGCCAGGCCCGTCGCTCGTCCGGGTGCTCCGCGAGCGGCGCATCGAGATCCTCGTCCTGCCGGCGTCGGCGCTCGGCGTGCTGCCGTACGAGAAGCTCCCGGACCTGCGGCTCATCATGCTCGAAGGGGAGATGCCGTCGACCGACGTCGTCGCCCGATGGATCGACGACGACCTCGAGGTCTTCAACTGCTACGGCCCGACCGAGACCTCGATGTGGTGCGTCGGCACGTACCTCGACGGGACCGAGCGCCCGCCGCCGATCGGGCGGCCGATCGCCAACTGCCGCGTGCACCTGCTCGACCGGTACCTGCAGCTCGTGCCGACCGGCGTCGCCGGCGACGTCTACATCGGTGGCGTCAACCTCGCACACGGCTACCTGGAACGGCCGGAGCTGACCGCCGACCGGTTCGTGACCATCGAGGTCGACGGCACGCCCGAACGCCTGTACAAGAGCGGCGACGTCTGCGTACGCCATCGCGACGGCGTCATCGAGTTCCTCGGACGCGTGGACAACCAGGTGAAGATCCGCGGGTTCCGGGTCGAGCTGGGGGAGATCGAGGCCGCGCTGATGCGGCACCCGACCGTGACCGCGGCGCTCGTCGCCGCGCAGGAGACGAAGCCGGGGCACAAGCGGCTCGTCGCCTACGTCGTCACGCCAGCCGGTTCGCGAGGCCACGAGCTCCGCGACTTCCTGCGCGAGTCGCTGCCGGAGTACATGGTGCCGGCCGCGATCGTCGCGGTTGACGACTTCCCGCGGCTGCCGAACGGCAAGCTCGACCACAGCGCGCTCCCGAAGCCGGCCGAAGAGTCGGTCGTCGACGAGGCGTTCACTCCCGTGGAGACGGCGTTGCTCGCGATCTGGCGGGAGGC
>CBQZLL010000036.1:0-16147 GCA_967749945.1 uncultured Frankiaceae bacterium | reverse complement strand
CGCCGGGGCCGGCGATGAGCTTCTTGACCTGCTTCTGGGACTTCCCGCAGAAGGAACACTTCAGCAGGTCGCCGCCGTCGCCGATCCGCGCCACCCGACCGTCACACCCTCTCGACACCCCGACAGACATACGACGGTACAGCCAAATACGTCGGTCCGGGGACTGGTTGACCTGAAGTTGGCGGCGCGGCGACCGGGTCCGTTTTGTCCGCCGTGCCGTCAAGTCTAGCCCGGCGTGGCCGCCAGGCCGGCGAGCTTGCGGGTCGTGATCACCTCGTCGATGAGGCCGTACTCGACCGCCTCGTGCGGCGTGAGGATCTTGTCCCGCTCGATATCGGCACGGATCTGCTCCATGTCGCGGCCGGTGTGGCGGGCGAGCATCTCCTCGAGCTGGGTGCGCATCCGCATGATCTCGCGGGCCTGGATCTCGATATCGCTCGACTGGCCCTCACCCGACGCGGACGGCTGGTGGATGAGGATGCGCGAGTGCTCCAGGGCGTACCGCTTGCCCTTGGTGCCCGCGGCGAGGATCACCGCAGCCGCCGACGCGGCCTGGCCCATGCAGATCGTCGAGATGTCGGGCCGGATGAACTGCATGGTGTCGTAGATCGCCGTGAGCGCGGTGAACGAGCCGCCCGGCGAATTGACGTAGAGGTGGATGTCGCGGTCCGGGTCCTCCGACTCGAGGTAGAGGAGCTGCGCCATGACGTCGTTCGCGGAGACGTCGTCGACCTGGACGGCGAGGAAGACGATGCGCTCCTTGAGGAGGCGGCTGTAGACGTCGGTGGCGTACTCGCCGCGGCTCGTCTTCTCGATGATGCCGGGGAGGATGTAACGGCCGGTCTGCTCGGTCATGGCGTGCCCTCTCAGCTCACCGGGCCGGCGGAGGGCACCTGCGAGGCACCCTTCACGACGTGGTCGACGAGGCCGTACTCCTGCGCTTCCTCTGCCGTGAACCAGCGGTCGCGGTCGGAGTCCTTCTCGATCTGCTCGATGCTCTGGCCGGTGTGGAACGCGATCCGCTCGGCCATCTTGTGCTTGGTGTAGAGCATCTGCTCGGCTTGGATCGCGATGTCGCTCGCGGTGCCGCCGATGCCGCCGGACGGCTGGTGCATCATGATCCGCGCGTGCGGTAGGGAGTACCGCTTGCCCGGCGTGCCGGCGCAGAGCAGGAACTGTCCCATCGACGCGGCGAGGCCGAGGGCGACGGTGGCGACGTCGTTCTCGACGTACTGCATGGTGTCGTAGATCGCCATGCCGGCCGACACCGAGCCACCCGGCGAGTTGATGTAGAGGAAGACGTCGCGCGTCGGGTCCTCCGCGGCGAGCAGCAGCAGCTGCGCGCAGATGACGTTCGCGATGGTGTCCTCGACGACCTGACCGAGGAAGATGATGCGTTCCTTGAGCAGGCGGTTGAAGACTTGTTCGTCGGGGTTCACGAGGGCGTTGGGAGCCCTCATCAGCGGCGTCGTCATTGCTCGACCCTAACGCCCCGATGCCTCGTCCGGACGTCCGCCGCCGCGATGTTCGCCCTGGGCGTCATCAGCCGTGGTCGTGGCCCGCGTGGTCGTCGTGGTCGCCCATGTCCAGCGGCGCCTCGACCCCGGCCGGGATCGCGTCGTCGCGGAGGTCTTCGAGGTCGACGGGTGCGCCGGTCGTGTCGGTGACCGCAGCCGACTGGAGGACGAGGGCCAGCGCCTTGCCGCGGACGATCTCGGCCATCAACGCGCCGAGCCGGCCCTGGCGCACCAGGCGCTCGGCGAGGTCGTTGGCGTCGATGCCCGCCCGCGCGGCGCGGCGTACCACCTGGTCGGTGAGCTCGGTCTCGGTGACCCCGAGCTCCTCCTTGGCGCCGATCGCGTCGAGGACGAGCTGCGCGCGGACCGCCTGCCCGGCGCCTGCGCGGGCGTCGTTCTGGAGCTCCTCCTCGGTCTGCCCGGTCTCCGCGAGGAACTGCTCCAGCGTCACCCCGGCCGCGTCGACCTGCTCCGCGATCCGCTGGACGCGCCACTCTGCCTCGCTCGCCACCATCGACTCGGGCAGCGGGACATCGGTGCGTTCGAGCAACACCTCGAGGGCGCGGTCGCGGGCCTGGACGCCCTGTTCCAGACGGCGGATCCGCTCGATGCGCGACGTGACGTCGGCGCGTAGCTCGGCGATGGTGTCGAACTCGCTCGCCGTCCGCGCGAAGTCGTCGTCGAGCGCAGGCGCGTCCTTCTCCTTCACCGACGTCACCGTGACGTGGAACGTCGCGGTCGTCCCCGCGTGCACGCCGAACTGGATGTCGGCGCTGAACTCCCGCTCGTCGCCGGCCGAGGCCCCCACGACGGCTTCGTCGATGCCGGTGATGAGCGAGTCGGAGCCAACCTCGTACGACAGGCCGGACGCCTCCGACCCCTCGACCAGCTCGCCGTCGGCGGCGGTGGCCTTGATGTCGATGAGGACGTAGTCGCCGTTGCGCGCCGGGCGGTCGACCTGCTTCAGCGTCGCGAACCGGTCGCGCAGCGCGTCGAGCTGCTCGTCGACCTCGGCCGCGGACACGTCGACCGCGTCGACGACGACCGGCAGCTTGTCGTACGCCGGCAGTGCGATGTCGGGACGGATGTCGACCGTCGCGGTGAAGACGAGCGGCGCGCCGTCGGCGAACGACGTGAGGTCGACCTCGGGCGTCCCGATCGCGGCGACCTGGTGCTCCTCGACGGCCTCGCGGTACGCGCGCGGGAGCGCCTCGTTGACGGCCTCCTCGAGCACGGCGCCACGGCCGATGCGCTGGTCCAGGATGCGCGGCGGCACCTTGCCCGGGCGGAAGCCCTGGACCTTCACCTGCCGGGCCATGCGCTTGTACGCCGTGTCGATGGACGGCGCCAGCTCCTCGAACGGGACCTCGACGTTGAGCTTGACCCTGGTCGGTCCGAGGGTCTCGACGCTGGCCTTCACGACGCTCCTGGCACTGGGTGGTTGGAGGCGTGAGCCTATCTGTCGGGGCGGGGAGACTCGAACTCCCGATCTCGTGCTCCCAAAGCACGCGCGCTAGCCACTACGCTACGCCCCGCGGCGCCCGTCAGAGTGTACGGGCGTACGACGCGGGTGTAGCTCAATGGTAGAGCTCCAGCCTTCCAAGCTGGCGGCGCGGGTTCGACTCCCGTCACCCGCTCCCTCGAACCAACGGCTGCTGCGGCTACCCGCCCGACCTCACCGCATCCGATGCAGCTCCTCTTCGAACGCGCGAAGATCGTCGTCGCCAAGGTTTAGTACGAGCGTGACGCGTACGTGCACCGGGTCCGAGCGACCGGACACACGCGCGGCTGGGATCCAGTCGAAACTGTGGACAAGTTCGTGAACGAATGCCCGGTACTGATCAATCGGTGTGTCGACGAGGCGTGCGAGCAGGTCGAGCGCGCGGTGGTACTGGGTCGGCGCGCTTAGGCCGCGGTGCCTGGCAGCCCAATCGATCAAGGCCTCATAGATGGAGGTCCACCGACGAGCGAGGTGCCGGATTAGTTCCGGATCACCGTCCGCGCCCGGTGGTCCGAACGCCTGCTCCTGAACCGGGACCTCCATCATCGAAGTGAGCGAGGCAATGAGGCGATCGACGTCTGCCGTCGCGTGCAGCCCGTACTCTCGAAATTCACCCTCTCGGAGCACTTCACCGGTCCTGGCCGCGTAACGCAGCTGGTGGTCCCGATACTTCGGTTCGAGTTCCGTCATCGCATGCCAGAGTTCGCCCGCGAACATCAGGTACTCCCACGCAGGCGGACGTTCGACTATGACCCGTTGCCGTTCGACCTCAGTCCGGGGCACCGCCGAAATCGGCTCCGCTGGTCGCGGCTTGCCCTCGGTAATCTTCGTTACGGCAGCCTGTACAACGCCGTTAACCCCGTATTGCCGCGCGTCCAGGTAGCCGACAGTTGGTACTAGCCCCGGTAGTTCCGTGTCATCAAGCCGAACTGGAAGTACGTAAGGGTCTGGTTGCGTTAGTCCCCGTGCGAGCGCGGCACGGCGCTCGTGTCGAGTCCACATCTTCGCGGCATAGTGGCGCGAGATGAACAGCACCGCAAATCGAGACCGCTTTCGGAAGACGTCTTCGAAGAACTCGGCCAGGTCGGCGCCCCACATTTCGGCCGCATGATCCGCGTCGTAGAACACGGTCCGCCCGGCGGCCTGCACACCTTCAACGAAAGACTCAACGAACTCGCGGTCCTCGCCCGCGAACGACACCGCCATGTCGAACTCGAATGGCTCGTGCTCCCCCATTTGCTGCTCCCCGCCTCCTACGAGCGCCAGATCATCGCCAGCGCGCGGTCGTCGGTCGCGCTCGGCGCCACCGAGTCGATGAGCTTCGCCGCGCCGTCCTTGAACGTCGAGATGACGAGCCGGTTCGCCTCGCCGAGCAGCTTGTCGATGCCAAGCTCGAGGTCGCGCCCCGGTACCTCGACCAGGCCGTCGGTGAACAGCAGCAGCGCGTCGCCGTGGCCCAACGTCCCGCGCACCGCCGGCCACGACCCGTCGTCGAACAGCCCCAGCGCGCTCCCCTCGGCGGCGGACAGCTTCCACATCCCGCTGCCCGCCTTGAACTGCGCGGCCGGCGGGTGGCCAGCCGAGTCGAGCAGGTACGCGCCCGTCTCGAGGTCGATGGCGACGTGGATGGCGGTCGCGAAGCCCTCGTCCCAGGCCTGGCGCCGGAGGTACGCGTTCGCCGACTCGAGGAAGTCCTCCGGCGCAACGGCGCCGAGCAGCCCGCCGAGCGCGCCGGACAGCAGCAGCGCGCGGGTACCCGCGTCGACGCCCTTGCCCGACACGTCGACCAACGCGACCTCGAGCGCCCGGCCGTCGCGGGTCCGCGCCGACACGAGGAAGTCGCCGCCGAAGCTCGAGCCGCCCGCGGACCGTTGCTCCATCTCCCAGTTCCACCCGGGCGGCAGCTCGGGCAGGGCGCCCTGGACGCGGAGCTGCTCGCGCAGCTCGACGAGCATCGTCTCGCCGCGCAGGCCGCTGACGCCGAGGCGTTCGCGGCTCGACACGAGGAGGAAAGCGACCGCCGCCACCGCACTGATGAGCACGAAGGTCGCCGGCCCGACGTCGGCCGCGTCGTCCCGGACCCCCAGCGCGGTGAACGCCCCGGCGAACGCCGCCAGGGTCAGCGCGAAGACGTCCCGCCGACGCAGGAGCAGCAGGCCGCCCGCGAGCAGCGGCAGGACGAGCAACGACGCGGGCGCCCACATGACGTCGGCCGTGGACGCCAGCACGGTCAGGACCACGATCGCCGCCAGCAGCGAGGGCAGCACGAACAGCTGTCCCTGCGTGCGCAGGCGCCTGACGCGCACGGTCGTGGAGAGCACTGGGTTCAACGTCACCTGTCCATACGGTCACAACAGTCACACCCGGGTCAAACCGACACCCGGCGTTTGGCCACGAACATCAGCGGGGAATGGCACCATGCTTGCGTGTCACCGCACGGTTACTGTTCCCTGACCGCCTCCCTCGGATGCCCATGAACGGCGAAGCCCGGCTCGCGTTGCGCCCGGTCCCCGCGAGTGCCGCGCAGGCGCGCCGCTTCGTCGGCGAGACGCTGGGCGCGTGGGGCCACGACGCGCTCGCCGAGGCCGCTCGCCTCCTGGTCAGCGAGCTCGTGACGAACGCCGTGCTGCACGCCAGGACCGACGTCGAGGTCGTCGTGCGGCGGACGGGCCGGGGCGTCCGCGTCGACGTCCACGACCACAGCGCGGTCACGCCCGTCATGCGCCGGTACCAGGACGAGGCGATGACCGGCCGCGGGCTCGCCCTCGTCGAGGAACTGGCCGGGCGCTGGGGCGTCGACCGCAACGGCGACGGCAAGGCGGTGTGGTTCGAGCTCAAGGCCACGGCGCCACGGAGCCGCAAACCGCGCTGACGCGGGCACCTCCCGCGTGGTACGACCCGTCACGTGGACGTCCGCACGATCACCGAGACCGAGGTACCGGCCTTCCAGGACCTGCTGGACTCGGCGTTCGGTGCCGACCCCGACCCGGAGGAGCGCGCCTCGTGGCGACCGCTCGTCGAGATCGACAGGACGCTCGCGGCGTTCGACGGCGGCACGATGGTCGGGACGGCGGCCGTCTTCACGTTCGACATGACGATCCCTGGCGGGCCCGCGCCTGCCGCAGGTGTCACGGGTGTCGCCGTGGCGCCGACGCACCGCCGCCGGGGCGTCCTCACCAGCCTGATGCGCCGGCAGCTCGACGAGATCCGCGACCGCGGGACGGAGGCGTTCGCGACGCTCTGGGCGAGCGAGGCACCGATCTACGGCCGGTTCGGCTACGGCGTCGCCGGCCGGCGCTGGAGCCTCGACGTGCAGGCGTCCGACCCGGTGTTCGACGGCCGCCCGCCGGCCGGGCGGGTACGGCTGATCGACGCGGCTGCCCTCCGGGAGGTCGCGCCCGCGCTCTACGACGCCGTCCGCGCCGAGCGCCCCGGCGTCATCAGCCGCTCCCCCGCCCGGTGGGAGCATCGCATCGCCGACTACCCGGCGCACCGGCACGGCGCGAGCGCCCAGCGCATCGTCGCGTACGACGACGCCGACGGGCGGACAACGGGCTACGCCATCTACCGGATGAAGCCGGACTGGGCGGACGGCGTGCCGCGCGGAGTCGTCCGGGTCAAGGAGGTGATCGCCCTCGACGCCGACACGCACGCGGGCTTGTGGCGGTTCCTCCTCGGCATCGATCTCACGACGTCGGTGTCGTGGGACAACGCGCCGCCCGACGACGCGATCCTGAGCCGCCTGCGCGACGCCCGCACCGCGCGGGTCGGCCTCAGCGACGGGATCTACGTCCGGTTGCTCGACGTGCCCGCGGCGCTCGCCGGGCGGCGCTACGCCACCAGCGGCCAGGTGACGTTCGAGGTGACGGACACGTTCGGCGGCTGGGCCGCCGGGAAGTGGACCCTCGCCGCGACGCCCGACGGCGCGACCTGTGTCGCCGCGACGGCGTCGCCGGACCTCACGCTGTCCGCGACCGACCTCGGCGCGGCGTACTTCGGCGACACGACCCTGCTCTCACTCGCGGACGCGGGCCGGGTCGACGAGCACGCCCCCGGCGCGGCGCTCGCCGCGTCGCGGGTGCTCGCCTGGCACCGCGGCGCGTGGTGCCCCGAGATCTTCTAGGCGCTGAGGGGCGCCGTCGCGAGCGGCCCCCGCGCAGCAGGCAGCGGGGTCGGTCGTGACGATCCGGCCTGCGCGGACGCCGCCTTCACCATCCGGACGAGCGTGTCCCACAACGCGTCGAACTCGTTGCGCCGCAACGTGTTCGCCGGTCCATGCACGACCTCGTCGCGGTCGAACGCGCAGAACGGGTGCTTGCCGCACGCCCGCACCCGGTCGAGAACCAGGCCGTTCAGCGCCGCCGCGTCCGACGCGAACCTGCCCTGCGGGCTCGACAACGCGACGGGCCGCGCCCGCGAACAGGGCGTTGTGCTGGCGGGCGAGCCGGTGGAGGGTGTGGCCTTCGGGCATGGCGTGATTCTCGCGGAGGACGGATGGGCGAGCGCCGGAGCAAGCCGGGCGACCGCGGCGGTCTGGCCTCGCTGACCGGTGGCGGTCCGTCGCAGGTCGGCGTCAGCGGGGCGATGCGCGCCCGCGACGTCTCGAAGCCGACCGACGCCGACGCCGAGACGGCGGAGCGCAAGGTCGTCATCCGGCGGGTCCCGGCGGACCGGCCGCTGAAGCCGAAGGCCAAGCCGCGGCCTGCTACCCCCGACGAGCCTCGTACGCCGTGATCTCCGCGATCCGGCGGACGTGACGCTCGTCGCCGGTGAACGCCGTCGCGAGGAACGTCCGCACCACCTCGACCGCCTCGTCGTCGGTCAGGAAGCGAGCGCCCAGGCTGCACACGTTGGCGTCGTTGTGCTCGCGGGCGAGCCGGGCGATCTGGGCCGACCAGCACAGCGCGGCACGCGCGCCGGTGACCTTGTTCGCGCTGATCTGCTCACCGTTGCCGCTGCCGCCGAGGACGATCGCGTACGTCCCTTCCGCGACCGCGCGGTTGGCCGCGTCGATGCAGTACGACGGGTAGTCGTCGTCGGCGTCGTACTCCGGCGCGCCGCAGTCGACGACGTCGTGGCCGTCGGCGGCGAGGACGCCGCGCAGGTGCTCCTTGAGCGCGAACCCGGCGTGGTCGGTACCGAGGAAGACCCTCACCGGATCGACGCCAGCGGGTGCAGCACAGAGCCCTCCACGATGTACATCCGCACGTCGTTCCGCCCCTCGACGAAGAACCGGTCGTCGACCATACCCATGAACCGCCACCGGTGGTCGCGCAGCCCCTGCGTCGCCACGACGGCTCCCGCGACGGTGCCGTTGACGGAGACCGCGAGCCAGCGAGATGCGCCGGGAACCGGTCCGGAGAGGTTGCCGTACAGCATCGCCGGCACCGAGCCCGACGCGGGCGAGACGTGCTCGATGTCGATGACCCCGTCCAGCGTCGCGCGGACGGTCGCGGGCGAGCCGCGGGTCAGCGACTCGACGGTGACGCCGTAGCTGCCCTCGACCGAGCCGACCGCGAACAGTCCATGCACACCACGATCGGGTCGGGCCGTCCGCTCCGCGATACCGCGATGCGCCTTCGCCAGCCACCCGGCCGTCTCGATCGTCCGCGGCCGGCCGGGAACGTCGTACCAGCGCTTCGTCGCCATCGGGCGTTCCGGCCCGTACAGCGACCGGCCGTCGACCTGCCACGGCACCCGAACGTCGAGCAGGTCGGCGATGGTCGGGACCAGGTCGACGTGCTCCTCGTTGCGGGGGTCGACCAGGCCCGACCGTTGCCCCGGCGTCTTGACGAACAACGGCACCCAGGCCAGGTCCGCGGCGTTGCGGTCGTCGAGGAACCGCCAGTGCGCGCTCGGCGCGAGGCCCTCGCCGTGGTCCGCGGTGACGACGAGCAGCGCCTCGTCGAGCAGGCCGGTGCGGGCCATCCGGTCGAGGAGCTGCCCGAGCAAACCGTCGGTGTAGACGAGCTGGAGGAGCAGTCGCTGCCGTTGGACGAGCGAGACCGCGGGGTCGACCGCGAGCATCTTCGCGGCGGAGTTCTCCGGCGGTTTCGGCAGCACGAAGCGCAGCGGCGATCCGTCGTAGAGCCGTCCGGACGGCAGGAACCGCCACGGGACGTGCGGCATGACCAGGTGCAGGAAGTCGAACGTCGGGCGGCCGCGCGGCGCCAGCCCGTCGATGAACGTCGTGAGCCGCTGCGGCTGGTTGGCCCCCGCTTGACCGAAGCGGAACGTCGGCGACTCCCCCGACCGCGTCTCGCCGAACTCCGCGCCGTCGCGCGGGCTCGCCGGGTACGGTGACGCGATCTCCCGCGCGACGCCCGCGGTGTCCCTGACGAGCGCAGCGAGCCCGGTCGGCCGGCCCGCGGGACCGCTGGTGCAGACGTCCGGCGGGCAGAGCTGCGCGATCGACTCGAACGCACGCACGTCGTACGAGTGCCGGAGCAGGGTGAACAGGTTCTGCGGGTACTCGAGGTACGACGGCGCCACCGCCTGCTGCGGGTACCGGCCGGTGAGCATCGCCGGGACGGCGTACGGCGTCCATCCGGAAACGCCGGAGGCGTTGGGGTACCAGGTACTCCTGGCGGCCAGCCGCGCGAAGTTCGGGAACAGCCGCGCGTCGACCTTGCCCGCGTCGTCGAGCAACGCGCGGATCGGCAGCTCGTCGAACATGACGAACACGATCGGCGGTCGCTTCGCGGCGAGCGCGCGCACCCGGGAGTCGCCATGCCCGGGCCGGACGAGCGCGCCCGCGGGCGACACCGTGGCGAACAGCAGCGCGAACACCAGCGGCGCGGGCGTCGCGTAGAGCACCGCCTGGCGGAACGCCGGGCGCCGGGCGAGCGAGGCCGCGAGCCCGGTCCCCGCGGCGAGCGCGAGGACGGCGAGCGGGATCCCGGTGACGACGCGCGCGTGCTTGCCGACCTGGACCACGACGGCGGCGAGAAGCAGCACCATCGAGGCGTGGTGCACCGCTCGCGTCGCGGCTGCGCTGACCAGACCCGCGACCTCCTCGGCGAGCCAGAGCAGCACCGGCGGCCCGGCGACGACGAGCAGCAGGAGCACCCGAAGCTGCCCCGGCGTCGACCGGCGGTAGAGGAAGAAGTCGGGGCTGCGTCCGGTCACGTCGAGCACCGGCTGCGCGATGGCGAACGCCGTCAGCGCCAGCAGCTCGCCAAAGCGACGCGCGCGCCCGGTCGATGGGCGGCGCGGGACGTCGGACCGTCCGGTCGCCCGCCCCGGTACGACGCCCGTGTACGACGGGCGGTCCCCCTCATCCGTCACGTCGCGTACGCGACGCGGTGCAGCGTCGACCCGTCGACGACGTAGAGGCGGATGTCGTTGCGGCCGTCGACGAAGTACCTCGGGCAGGCGAGGCCGACGTAGTGCCACGAGCCGTCGCCGCGGCTCGGCGCCGCGTACGCCGCGCCGGCGACGGTGCCGTTGACGGCGATCGCGAGCCAGGTCGGCTCGTCGCCGACCGGGCGGTCGAGGTCGCCCCAGATGAGTGCGGGCACCGTGCCCGAGCCGATGTCGACGTCGGCGGCGAGGTACTTGTTCCGGGACTTCGCGACGACGGACGTCGGCGCGCCGACGTCGAGGGCGCCGACCCGCGTTCCCACGAGGTCCTTTGACGGTCCCACCGCGTACAGCCCGTCGACCCCGAGCTCGGGCCGGGCGATGTGCGGCGCGATGCCACGCAGCACCTTCGGACCCCACAGCGCGACGTCGAGCTGGTGCATCTTCCCTGGCCGGTCGTACCAGACCTTGTCGGGCGTCGGTCGTGGCGGGCCGAGCAGCGAGACGCCGTCGACCGGGAAGGGCAGCCGGACGGCGAGCACGTCGGCGATCGTCGGGAGCAGGTCGACGTGCATCGCGTTGCGCCGGTCGACCTTGCCCTCGCGCTGCCGCGGCAACTTCACGAACAGCGGGACGTACGCGAGGTCAGCCGTGTTGTGCGCGTCGAGCATCCGCGACCGCTCGCCCGGCGAGAACCCTTCGCCGTGGTCGGCCGTGACGACGACGAGCGCATCGCGCCAGGCGCCGTCGGCCTTCAGCCGTTTCATGAGCTGCCCGATCAGGCCGTCGGTGTACACGGCCTGGAGCAGCAGGCGTTGCTGCGTTACCTGCGTCGCGCCGGGCCACTGGTTGCGGCGCCCCTGGTCCGACTCCATCGCCCGGCTCAGCGGGAACGACTGCGAGTGCGCCGGGTACGTCTGGCCGGACGGCAGGTAGCGGAACGGCACGTGCGGCAGCAGCACGTGCAGGAACGTCAGCGGCGGCGCCCCTGTCGGGCGGTCGAGCGCGTCGAGGAAGCTCGTCACCCGATCCGGCTGGCCCGCCATCGCCGAGCCGAACGTCGGGGCGTCGTCGGGAACAGCGCCGCTGTCGACCAGGCTGTCGCCCTCGCGGACCGGCGGCGGGTACGGCGACACGATCTCCCGCGCGATGCCGACCGTGTCGCGGAGCAAGGGCCCGAGCCCGGTGCTGTGACCCGCGGGCACGCTGGCGCAGACGCTCGGCGGGCAGAGGCGGGTGATCGACTCGTACGCCTTCACGTCGTACGACCGCGCGAGCACCGTGAACAGGTTGCGCGGGTACGCGCTGTAGTGCGGCGCCACGGCCTTCTCCGGGAACCGGCCGGTGAGCATCGCTGGGATGGCCCACTGCGTCCAGCCGATGACGCCGGTCGCGTTCGGGTACCACGTGCTGGCCGACGCGAGGTTGGCGAAGTTCGGGAACAGCCGCGCGTCGATCGCGCCCGCGTCGTCCAGCAGCGACCGCAACGGGAACTCGTCGAGGAACACGACGACGACCGGAGGTCGCTTGCCCGCCGTGGCGACGACGTCGGTGCCCGCGGCCGGTCGCAGCAACGTCCCCGCCGGTGACGTCAGCGCGAACAGCAGGGCGAAGACGAGCGGCGCGGGCGTCGCGTAGACGATGGTCTGGCGTAGCCCCTTCGACCGGGCCGCGGTCAGGCCCATCGCGACGCCAGCCAGGACGGCGAGCGCGACGAGCGGCGGTCCGGTGAGGTGCACCGCCTTCTTGCCGACCTCGACGCCGATCGCGGCGAACAGGACGACGACGAATGCCTGGTGTACCCGCCCTGCCGCGCGTCGGACCGCGAGCTCGACGGCCCAGAGGAGGAGCGGCGGGCCGAGCACCACGGCCGCGACGAGCAGGCACATCTCTCCGGCGGTCGCCTGCCGGTAGAGAAAGAAGTCCGGGCTCCGTCCGGTCACGTCGAGCACCGGCTGCGCGATGGCGAAGGCCGTCAGCGCTAGCAGTTCCGCGAGCCGCCGGGCCCGCCCGGTCGGTGACCGACGCGGTGGCCGACGCGGGATGGGCAGCCGCCCCGTGGCACGCCCCGGCACGACGCCGGTGAAGGACGCACCAATCGCGGTCATTGTCCTAGTGTGACCTGGTGCAGTGTGGTGCCGTCCACTGCCCACAGCGAGACGGCCGCCGGGCCTGCCGTGAAGTAGTGGTCGTCGACCAGGCCCAGGAACTTCCACGTGCCGTCGCCGGCCTTGACGGCCGCGATGCTCCCGGCGATGGTGCCGTTGACACTGGCAAGCAGCCAGGTCGACGCGGACCCAGCCGGGCGGTCGAGGCCGCCCCAGAGCATCGACGGGACCTTGCCCGACTTCGGGTCGACGTGCGCGAAGTCGAGCTTGGGTACGAGCGTCGCGTGCATCGCCGACGGGCCGCCGACGGAGACTTGGGCGAGTCGCTTGCCGAACCACGACCGTAACGGCCCCACCGCGAACAACCCTCGCTTGCCGAGCTCCGGTCTCGCCAGCTGCGGCGCGTAGCCGTGTGGCACGTCGTCGGCGAACCCGGCGACGTCGACGTGCTTCGCGGTGCCCGGGACGTCGTACCAGAGCTTGTCCTTGGTCTTCCGCGCCGGACCGAACATCGACTGGCCGTCGACGTCCCAGGGGATGCGGACGTTGAGGACGTCGGCGATCGTCGGTAGCAGGTCGACCTGCTGCTCGTTGCGGCGATCGACCTTCGCCTTCTTCTGGTGCGGGGTCTTGACGAACAGCGGGACGGACGCGAGGTCGGCCGAGTTGTTCGGGTCGAGCTGCCGGGCTCGGGTACGCGGCGTCAGGCCCGAGCCGTGGTCGGCCGTGACGATGAGCAGCGCATCGTCGTACAGCCCGGTCTCCTTCATCCGGTCGAGCATCCCGCCGAGCAACGTGTCGGTGTACACGAGCTGCAGCATCAGCCGTTGCTTCGCGAGGACCTCCATGGCGGGCTCGGCGCTGGTCCGGCCGGGCGCCATGTCGTCCTTCGGCTGCGGGGGGAACGAGTTCGGCATGCGGGGGACGTACTCGTTGCCGGACGGCAGGTAGTGCCACGGGCCGTGCGGCAGCAGCAGGTGCAGGAAGTCGAGGGTCGGCCGGCCGGTCGGCTCGAGCCCGGCGAGGAACGGGCCGAACCTCGATGGCTGGTTCTTGCCGACCTGGTTGAAGCGGAACATCGCGTTCGGCGCCTTCTGCCCGCTGCCCTCGACCTTCGTCGCGTCGACGGCCTCCTCGACGTACTGCTCGGTGGGGTTCGAGGTCGAGGGGTACGGCGAGACGATCTCGCGGGCCAGCTTCGCCGTGTCGTTCGCGAGCGCGCGCAGGCCGAGCTTGCGACCGGCGTTCGCAGTGCCGCAGATCGAGGGCGGGCAGAGCTCGGCGATGGTCTCGTACGCCGTGATGTCGTACGTCCCCGAGAGCAGCGTGAACAGCGTCTGCGGGTACGCGATGTACGACGGCGCGACCGCCTTCTGCGGGTAGCGGCCAGTGAGCATCGCGGGCGCGGCGAACGGCGTCCACCCGCTGACGCCGGTGGCGTTCGGGTACCAGGTGCTCGCGGCCGCGAGCCGGGCGAAGTTCGGGTAGAGCCGCGGGTCGACCTTGCCCCGGTCGTCGAGCAACGCTCGGAGCGGGAACTCGTCGAGGAACAGGAACACGATCGGTGGCCGGTTGGCCGCCGCGACCGCGCCGGCGCCGCCCTTCGAACCGCTCGCGCGGACGAGCGCACCGGCCGGCGAGGTCATGACGAACAGCAGCGCGAACACGAGCGGCGCCGGCGTGGCGTACACGACGGCCTGCCGGAACCCCGGCGACCGCGCCACGAGTACCGCGAGCGCGACGCCGGCGACGACTGCGACCGCGGCGAGCGGGGCGCCGGTGAACCAGTGCAGGTGCTTGCCGACCTCGATGGCGAGGATGCCGAACAGCACCGCGCAGAACAGCAGGTGCGCAGCGCGTTCCGCGGTGCGGTTGACGAGCCCGACGAGCAGCTCGGCCGACCAGAGGACGAGCGGCGGGCCGAGCACGATGGCCGCGACGAGCAGCCGCATCCGGCCCGGCGAGACACGCCGGTAGAGGAAGAAGTCCGGACTGCGTCCGGTGATGTCGAGCAGCGGCTGCGCGAACGCGAACGCGGTCAGCGTGAGCAGCTCTGCGAGCCGGCGGAGCCTGCCGTAGAACGCTTCAGCCACGTGGCGATACCAAGTACAACGTCCGGGAACCACTGGGGAGCGGCACCTGCTTCTCGACGGTGAACCGCTCGGCGAGCAGGCGTTCGAAGACGTCGACCCGATAGTCGGGAAACAGGCCCTCGGGCTTGTTCGCGAGCAGCCGTTGCGTCTGGACGTCGTCCGGGTGCACGAACTCGACGACGATCCGCGCATCCATCGACCGCATCCAGTCGACGATCTCGGCGAGCGGCACGTTCGCCGTGATCGCGATGTGGTGCAGCAGCGCGAGCATGAGGACGACGTCGGGCTGCGCGCGGTCGAAGAACGCGGGCCGCTCGCGGTTGCGCCAGCCGATACCTGGCGACGGGTCGCCGAGGTCGATCACGAGCGGCAGGATCTTGGTGTCTCCCTCCGCCCGCAGCGCGCGGTACAGCGGGTCGATCGCGCCCTCGTCGAAGTCAGCCGCGACGACGTAGTCGGCGTGTTGCGCGGCGATCCGCGAGTACGCCCCGTCGTTCGCGCCGAGGTCCCAGACCAGGCCGTTGTCGTGCCCGGCCAGCGCCGAGTCGACGAACGTCTGCTTCGCCGCGGTGTCCTCGTCCGAGTAGGAGTTCTGCTGGCGGTAGTCCTTCCAGATCGTCTCCCCGACCTCCCACTTGAGGCCGGCGACGAGCTTGCGCAGTGACCTGGCGGCAGCTTTCGCGACCTCGGTGTTGAAGCCCGCCTTCTTGAGGTCCTCGCCGACCTGGCGCGAGCCGCGCTGGTCGCTCGCGGCACGCGAGTCGATGGCGCTGTGCAGCACGACGTTGCGGAGCACGCCGGCCTTGAACGCGTCGCGCGCGGACATCATCATCCGCATCTGCTTCGGCTCGATGCCGTCGACCTGCCCGCGCAGCAGCGGACGGAACGACACGTCCTTGTGCGCCGTGAGCAGGAGCGGGAAGAGGAACGTCCGGCAGAACTGGCGGTAGCCCGGCCACGGACCGCCCGTCCCGCGCTGGAAGGACGGCACGTCGATGAACGTGGGCCGCGCGCCCTGCCACTGGAGGTTGTAGGCGTAGCCGTCCTTCATCGACAGGCCCGCGTCGAGCGCATCCGAGAGCAGGTCGAGGTGCAGCAGCGCCGCGTCCTGGAGCTGGCTGAACGTCCACTCGTACGGATACGAGACGAACGGCACCCGCTCGTGCCTGAGCACGACGGGCCAGTCGCGGCCGGCGGGGGTCAGGCGCGTCGCGTCGGCGTCGTCGAGCGCGGTCGTACCGACGATCCGGCCGGTGGCGACGGCGTTCGCGAAGAACGGCGCGGCCGTCAGCGCCGCCCAGTCGGCGGCCGCCTCGGCGTCGAGCCCGCGCAGCACCTCCCCCTCCGCGTAGAACACCGTGCTCGAGGGGTCCCGGAACGAGCCCGGGTCGAAGGCGCGGGCAGGCGTGCCCGCGCCCACTACTGCTGCTCGGGGGCGCTCGTCGGAGTCGCGTCGGAGCGGGTCGCCGCGGTCTTGTCGCGGCGCACCGCACCAGTCAGGCGGCGCCACTGCATCTTGGCGACGACGCCCGCGCCCGCGGCGCCGGCGACGATCGCCGAGACGAGCATGCTGCCGCTGCCGGAGTCGATGTACACGGGCAAGCCTCCTGGCTGGAAGAACGTGGG
>CBQZLL010000035.1:0-16189 GCA_967749945.1 uncultured Frankiaceae bacterium | reverse complement strand
TTCGGCAGGGATAACCGCTGAAAGCATCTAAGCGGGAAGCTCGCTTCAAGATGAGGTCTCCCACAGGGTCAACCTGGTAAGGCCCCCGACTAGACCATCGGGTTGATAGGCCGGAAGTGGAAGCGTGGTAACACGTGCAGCTGACCGGTACTAATAGGCCGAGGGCTTGGCCTCAAACATGCTACGCGTCCACTGTGCGGTTCCCGAGTTACGGTCGGTTCGTCCGGCCCCTAACTCCATAGCGTTTCGGCGGCCATAGCGAAGGGGAAACGCCCGGTCCCATTCCGAACCCGGAAGCTAAGCCCTTCAGCGCCGATGGTACTGCGTGGGTGACTGCGTGGGAGAGTAGGACGCCGCCGGACATACTTCCTCGACGAGGGCCACTACGGTGGCCCTCGTCGTGCTTTCGCCGTCAGGAGTGCCCCGTCATGCCGCCCCGCCCCGACCAACCACCGCGGCGCCCGTCGAAGCCCGCTCAGCCCCGCCGCGGTCCCCGCCCGACCGACGGCCAGGCCCGCGGCACCGGCACTCCGCGCGCAGGCACCGCTCGTGGCGCCGCCCCCCGAACCCCCCGCCCCGCACGCCCGTCCGGCCCGGCACTGCCGCCGGAGGCCGACCCACGGCTGCTGCCGAGCGACGTGCGGCGCGAGCTCCGCCCGCTCCAGGACGCCGTCGCGGACCGGGTCGCCGCGCATCTGGTCGCGGCGGGACAGCTCCTCGACGAGGACCCCGCGGCGGCGTACGAGCACGCCAAGGCCGCCAAGGCGCTCGCGGGTCGGATCGGGTCAGTCCGCGAGGCGGTGGGCGTCACGGCGTACGCCGCCGGCGACTACGCCGCCGCCCTCGCCGATCTCAAGGCGGCCCGCCGGATCACCGGCCTCCCCGACCACCTCCCGCTGCTCGCCGACTGCGAGCGCGCTCTCGGCCGCCCCGAGCGGGCCCTCGCCGTCGCGGCCGACCCCGACCGCGACCGGCTCGACCGGGCCGCGCGGGTCGAGCTCGCCATCGTCGTCTCGGGCGCCCGCCGCGACCTCGGCCAGCCGGACGCCGCCGTCCTCGCCCTCCAGGGCCGCGAGCTCGACGGCGACACCGTCGAGGAATGGACGCCGCGCCTCTGGTACGCCTACGCCGACGCCCTGCTCGCCGCCGGCCGGCCTGCCGACGCGGTCCAGTGGTTCACCGCCGTCGCGGCGATCGACGAGGTCGGCGAGACCGACGCCGCTGAACGCCTCGCCGCGCTGTAGACGCCTGCGCGTCAGCCCGCGAGCGGCGGCTGCGCGCCGGGGACGACGTCGCCGAAGTCGTACGTCCGCCCTTCGAGCCGGTCGAGCCAGCGGTTGATGCCGACGACGTTCGCGGCGAACGAGTTCAACCGCTCGAACTTCTCGTCGAGCTCTGCGTCCGCGCGGATGGCGGCGTACCGCTCGGCGGTCCGCTCCCGGACCAGACCGACCGCGTGGTCGAGGTCCAGCTCGTTGCCGCGTGCCTCGCCGACGATCTCGACCCAAAGCCGCAGCTCCTCCTCGGAGCGTTCGAGGATGTCCTCCACGTGCGCGACCGGGCCGTAGTGGCTGAACAGCAGCCGTTTCGGTCGCATCGCGCGGAACAGGTGCAGCGAGTCGACTGCGAGCTTCAGGTCGAAGTCGGGTGGTGGCGTCGCCGGGCGCACCAGGTCGACCTCGGGGACGTAGATGCCGGCGGCGTCGCCGACGTAGAGGTCGCCGGTCGTCTCGTCGAACAAGGCCACGTGGTGGATGGCGTGCCCGGGTGAGTAGCGCACGCGCAGCGGCCGCCCGCCGCCGAGATCGATCCGCGCCTCGTCGACGACCGCCCTGACTCGTTCACCCGGCGTGGGGAGCAACGGGCCGAAGACCTCGTCCATGAGCGGGCCGTACACCCGCCGGGCGCTCGCCACGAGTTTGGTCGGGTCGACGAGGTGCCGCGCGCCGATCTGGTGGACGACCACCTGGGCCTTCGGGTACGCCGCAGCGATGTCCCCGACGCCGCCCGCGTGGTCGAGGTGGATGTGCGTGACGACGACCGTCGCGAGGTCCTCCGGGCCGAGGCCGTGCTCGGCGAGCGCCGCGCGGACGACGGGCGCGGACTTTGCCGTCCCGGTCTCGACGAGGCACGGGCGGTCGGCGAGCACGAGGTAGCCGGCGGTGATCCCCGAGTACCCCGACATCAGCGTGTCGATGGTGTGGACCCCGCCGCCCAGGTCGGTTGTCAACAACCCGATCTCCGTCCACAGATTTGCCGGGAGGTCTCCGCAGGGGCTTGCGCGCTGCCCATCCTAGATCCGCGAGCCCGGGCACGGCCGGGCTGGATCGGGAGGTACGACGCGATGGCAGAGCTGGCGCTGGTGGAGACGGTCCCCGAGGACGCCGTCCCGGTGAACGAGGTGCGCCTCGTCGGGCGACTCGCCGCCGGGCCGGAGGAGCGGACGCTGCCGAGCGGCGACGTGCTCGGGTCGTTCCGCGTCGTCGTCGGGCGACCGGCGGTCCGGCGGGGACGGGAGCGGGCCCCGACTGTCGACACGATCGACTGCGCGGTGTGGCGCGGCGACGTCCGGCGCGTCGTGCGCGGCTGGGTCGCGGGTGACGTCGTCGAGGTGACGGGCGCCCTGCGCCGCCGCTTCTGGCGCGGGGGCGCGGGCGCCGCGAGCCGAACGGAGGTGGAGGTGCGGAGGGCCAGGCGGGTTGCCCGGGCGCCGGTGCCGCCGTAGGGGGCGGCGCCGGCGCCGTAACGCCGCCGTGCGGGCAGACCCGCGTGCGGCAGACCCGCGTGCGGGCTACGGCAGCGCGAGCGCGGCCGCGATCGCGTCGCGGTAGACCATCGCCATGACCGCATAGCCCGCCGCGTCGGGGTGCACGTTGTCCGCGCCGAGCAGGCCGGGGATCACCACCCGGCCCGTCGGTCCGGCCACGGTGAACGCTGTCCAGGCGTCGGCGAGGACGATCCGGGCGCCCTCGGCGCGCCGCCGCGTGGCCAGGTCGGTCACGGCGGTGGCGTACTCCGCCGCCGTGACGTCGAGCGGGGCGAGGTCGATCGGGACGATCGTCGAGAGGACGACGCGCGATTGCGGTCGTAGCCTCTCGATCGTGTCGACGAGGTCCGCGAGCCGCGCCGTCAGGTCGGCGACGAACGTCGCCCGCTGTGCCGCGTCGGCGAGGTCCGCCCGCCCGTCGCCGGTCGGGAACATCCGGGCGGGGTCGTACCGCTGGCTGATGTCGTTCGTGCCGAGGTGGATCACGGTGACGTCGGGGAAGATCGGCGGGCGCGTGCCGTGGCCGGTCAGCCACGACCCACCGGCGTCGCCCGCGCCCACCGGGCCGTCGAGGCCGGCCATGTCCTGGTCGATCCGGTAGCCCGGGTGGCCGTCGTGGTGTGCCGTCATCGCGCCGACGAACTCGTGCGCGATCCCCGCCCGGTCGAGCAGCACGTCGAGCACGCCCCGGTACCCGCTCGGCGTCGGCAGGCTGCCGTGGGAAGTCGACCCGGACGTGATCGAGTCGCCGAGCGGGTAGACGCGCACGCCCGCGCCGTAGGCGGGCGGCACGACGACGCCCGCCACCAGGGCGAGGGCGACGACGAGGGAGCGACGCGGCACGACGCCAGCGTCCTCCCGCTACGCGTCGGCGAACGCCCGAATCAGCAGACCGGTACGCGGCTTCGGCGTGAAGTACGTCGACTTGCGCGGCATGCGTTCACCCGCCGCGGCCACCGCGATGACCGCCTCGACGGGGGTCGGGTTGAGCAGCAGGGCGACGCCGCCGTGCTCCGCCGCGGCCGCCTCGGCCGACGGCGCGTCGTGGCGGTACCACACGGTGTCCTCGTCGTCGGCGAGGTGCCAGACCGCGCGGATGAGGAGGTGGTGCGCGACGGTGACGTCGAGCGCCCGCCAAGCGTCCGACGCCCCGGCGGGCAGGTGCGCGGCGAGCGCGGCGGGGTCCGGGTCGGTGACCAGCCAGCGGCCCTCGGGTCCGGCGAGCACGAACGCGGCCCCGCCCTTGCCGGCGTTCGCGAGCGCGTCGAGCGCCTCGGTCAGTCCGTCGTCGCCGGCGCCACCGTCGTCGAGCCGACGGACGGTGAAGGCCGCCTCGGCGAGCATCGCGGCGTCGCCCGCGTCGATACGAGGGACGACCCGGTGGATCGCGTGCACCTGCGGCCCGAACGCCGTCGCGTCGACGAGGAACACCAGCCCGTAGTCCCACGGCCCCGGCCCGTCCCCGGCGGCGTGCCGGTCGGCCTGGTAGCGGAGGTAGTTCGCGTACCGGTGGTGCCCGTCCGCGATGACCGCGCGGCGCGGGTGCAGGTCGGCCGCGACCGCCGCCAGCACGTCCGGATCGGTGATCGCCCAGAGCCGGTGGGCGAGGCCGTCCTCGGTCCGCGCCTCCGCGATCGGCGGGTGCGACCCGACGTCGCTGACGACCGCGGACGCGACGCCGCCGCCGTCGTACACGAGGTAGATCGGCTCGGTGTTGCTCGCCGTCGCCGCCGTGAGGGCGAGCCGGTCGCTGACCGGGCCGGCCATGGTGTTCTCGTGCGGGAGCACGATCCCCGCGTCGGGATCGACGAGCGCGAGCGCGCCCACCAGGCCGCGGGTGACCGACTCGCCGTCCCGCAGCTCGTACGCGTAGAGCGCCGGCTCGGCGTCGGGCCGCAGCACGCCGTCGTCCCGCCACCGCCCGAGCAGGGTGGCCGCGGCGTCATATCGCGTCCCCCCACCGGAACCGGGTTCGCGTGGCAGGATGAGCCGGACGACGTTGTAGGGACTCATCGCCTCATAGCGCCGCACACCGTCCTCGTCGATGACGTCGTACGGCGGCGACGTGAGCGGGCCGAGTGGTCCCGCGACGTCTTCGTCGTACCGCAGGGCACGGAACGGCGCGAGCTCCAGACCGCTGGGGGTGAGCACGGCAGGATCGGCCTGGGATTTCATGCCGGGCATCGTACGGCGCGGCCACGGACCGGAAGGAGGCGACATGACGAGCGACGACTGGGACGACGAGGAGCACCCCGTCCGGCCCCCGTTCGCGGACCTGCCGCCCCCGCCGCCGGACGTCCAGCCCTCCGGCGAGGTCTACGACTGGTACACCCGCGGCGTGACGCTCCTCGAGAACGGCGACCTGCACGCCGCCGTCGAGCTGCTCCGCCGCGCGAGCGCCGCCGTCCCGGACTCGCGCTCGGTCCTCGAAGCCCTGGCTCGCGCGCAGTTCGACGCCGGTCTCTACGCCGAGGCCAAGGTGTCGTTCGAGCAGATCGTCGAGGTCAACCCCGCCGACGACTACGCCCAGTTCGGCCTCGGCCTGGCGGCCGCGCGCGTCGACGACCTCGAGACCGCGATCGAGCACCTCGCCCTCGCCGCCGCGATGCGCCCGGACGTCGCCCACTACGCCACCGCCCTGCGCGGCGCCCGGGCCACCAAGGCCGCCCGGCGGTGACCGGGCGGTGACCCTGCGCGGCTGCGCCCAGCCGCTGTGCAGGGCGTACGACGTCGCGTTGCTCGACCTCGACGGCGTCGTCTACCACGGCGCCGACCCGGTGCCCGGCGCGGCTGCGGCGATCGCGGCCGCTCGTGCGGCCGGGATGCGGATGGCGTTCGTCACCAACAACGCCTCGCGCACGCCCGCCGACGTCGCCGCCCACCTCACCGCCGTCGGTGTTGCCGCGGACCCGGCCGAGGTCGCGACGGCGGCCCAGGCGGCCGCGACGTTGCTCACGAGCCTCGTCCCGGCCGGGGCCCGAGTCCTCGTCACCGGCGGTGACGGGCTCCGTGTCGCGGTCGCGGAGGCCGGGCTCGTGCCGGTGGCGACCGCCGCCGACGGGCCCGCCGCCGTCGTCCAGGGCTACGCCCCCGACCTCGGGTACGCCGACCTCGCCGAGGCCGCGCTCGCTGTCCGGGCCGGCGCGGTCTGGGTCGCCACGAACCTCGACGCCACCATCCCCACTCCGCGCGGCCAGCTCCCCGGCAACGGCGCCCTCGTCGCGCTCGTCGCGACCGCGACGGGCCGCCGCCCCGACGCCGCCGCGGGCAAGCCGGAACGCGCCCTCCACGACGAGTCGGTACGCCGGTCCGGCGCCCGCCGCCCGCTCGTCGTCGGCGACCGGCTCGACACCGACGTCGAGGGCGCGCACCGCGCCGGGTGCGACAGCCTGCTCGTGCTGACCGGAGTCACCGACGACGCCGCCCTGCTCGCGGCGCCGCCGGCCCGCCGACCCACGTACATCGGTGCCGACCTCGCCGCGCTCCTCGTCGCCCACCCGCCGGGCGGCGACGGCCTCGACCCGCTGCGCGCGCGGCTCGCCGCGGCGTGGAGCTAGTGGGGCTTGGCAAAGCGGCCCGGATCGGGTTCGGCTGTCCCAGAACGAGATGTGGGCTGGCGAAGCACGCCGCGACGAGCGTTTCGCGAAGCCCTACTAGAGCAGCGCGCGCAACCGCAACAGGTCGGTGATGCTCGCGTCGATCTTCAGCCGTCCGGTCGCCCACGCGACCGGGAAGCTCAGCTCGCCCTTCGTCAGCGCGACGAGGTCGTCGCTGCTGACCCGGAGCCGAACCTGACCGTCGTGGTGGCCGCCGCGCGTGATGTCGGTGAGTCCGGCCTCGCCGACCTTCGCGGTGAACAGTTCCTTGAGGTCGGAGATCCAGAGGCTCAGTGTGCGATCCACCGCGTGCTGCTGCCGGGTCCCCTCGTCGATCGAGTGCGTCATGGCCGCCAAGGCGTGCAGCGCCGCCTTGCACTCGTCGACCGACGCCATCCGCCCAACGCCTCCAGTTCCGCTCCCCGAACGCTACCGCGCGTCCGAGCCCCGCTCGGGTACCGTGACGGCTGCCCGACCCCGTCACGGAGGAGCCGCACCGTGCGCGACGCGCTGAAGAACTACCTCTCCCTCGCCAGCGGTCTCACCGAGGTCGGCCGGCAACGCGCGGTCGCCGCGTCGAAGGCGCTCGTCGCCCAAGGCGAAGCCACCGCGGAACAGGTCGGCAGCCTCGCCGAGGACCTCATCCAGACGAGCAGGAACAACCGCGCCCTCGTCACCTCGCTGGTCCGCAACGAGGTCGACAAGGCGCTCGGTCGCGTCGGCCTGGCGACCGCGGACGAGGTCCACCGCCTCACCCAGCGCCTCCAGAAGCTCGAGGGCGGCCTACGCGACGCCACCGGACGCCCCGCTGCGAAGAAGCCCGCGGCGAAGAAGCCCGCGGCGCGGAAGTCTCCGCCGAAGAAGGCGGCCGCCACGAAGCGCACCGCGAAGGCGGCGCCCGCGGCCAAGAAGGCGCCCGCTAAGCGCACGACCGGAGGCCGCTCGTGACCGACCCCGCTCCCGACCGCGCGGCCCCTGCCGTCCCTGCGGTCGAGGCAGCGCGGGCCCGGCTCGCCGAGCTCGACGGGACGCCCGTCGCCGCCCACGTCACGGTGTACGACGAGGTGCACGACGTCCTCCAGGGGACGCTCGCGGGGCTCGGCACCTGAGGGATGCGGTGGTCCACCGGGCGCGTCTCGACGCCGAGCTGGTCCGCCGTGGGCTCGCCCGCAGCCGTGAACAGGCCGTGGCCGTGATCGCCGCGGGCCGCGTCCGCGTCGGGGGTCTCGTCGCGACGAAGCCGGCGACCGGTGTCGACCCGAACGCCTCCGTCACCGTCGACGACGGCACCACCGACGAGTACGTCAGCCGCGGCGGCCACAAGCTGGCCGGCGCGCTCGACGTCTTCGCCACGGCTCATCCTCCGCTCGAGGTCGAGGCGTGCCGGGCCCTCGACGCCGGAGCCTCCACCGGAGGTTTCACCGACGTCCTGCTCCGCCGGGGCGCCGCGCACGTCGTCGCCGTCGATGTCGGGTACGGCCAGCTCGCCTGGCCGCTCCGCACCGATCCGAGGGTCACCGTCCTCGACCGGACGAACGTCCGCGACCTCACCCCCGACGACGTCGGCGGGCCCGTGGATCTCGTCGTCGGCGACCTGTCGTTCATCTCGCTGACGAAGCTGCTCCCCGCGCTGCGCGCGGTCGCGACGGACGGCGCCGACTACGTCGTCATGGTCAAGCCGCAGTTCGAGGTCGGCCGCGGCAACGTCGGCAGCGGTGGCGTGGTCCGCGACCCGGTGCTCCGGGCGGGTGCGATCCGGTCCGTCGCGGCCGCCGCCCACGCGGTCGGCCTGGGCGCGCGCGCCGTCACCGCGAGCTTGCTGCCCGGCCCGGCCGGCAACGTCGAGTACTTCCTCTGGCTGCACGCGGACGCCCCACCGCTCGAGGACGAGGCGGCGGACCGCGCGGTCGCGGAGGGTCCCGCATGAGCCGAGACGTCCTGCTCGTGGTCCACACCGGACGGCCCGCCGCCCGCGAGGCGGCGACCGCGGTGTGCACCGCGCTCAGCGCCGCCGGTCTCGGTGTACGGCTGCTCGCCAGCGAGGCTGCCGACCTCACCATGGACGAGGGCAGCGTCGTCGACTCCGCGGGCGCGGCCGACGGCGCGGAGCTCGTCATCGTGCTCGGCGGCGACGGCACGTTGCTGCGCGGCGCCGAGCTGGCCCGCCCGACCGGGACGCCGCTGCTCGGCGTCAACCTCGGTCACATCGGGTTCCTCGCCGAGATCGAGCCGGACCGGATCGAGGATCTCGTCGGTCACGTCGAGGCCAAGACGTACACCGTGGAGGAGCGCCTCACCCTCGACGTGACGGTGAGCCGCGACGGCGCTGTCGTCCACGAGGACTGGGCGCTCAACGAGGCCTCGGTCGAGAAGGCCGCGCGCGAACGGATGATCGAGGTCATCGCCGAGATCGACGGGCGGCCACTGTCCCGCTACGGCTGCGACGGTCTGGTGCTCGCGACACCGACGGGCAGTACGGCGTATGCGTTCTCGGCCGGCGGTCCGGTCGTCGCCCCGGACGTCGCCGCCCTGCTCCTGGTACCGATCAGCGCGCACGCGCTGTTCGCCCGGCCCATCGTCGTCGGGCCAGGCTCGACGATCGCGGTCACCCTGCTGCCGGGGCCTGGCGGTGGCGTCCTGTTCTGTGACGGGCGCCGCACCACCGAGCTACCGGACGGCGCCCGCGTCGAGGTACGCCGCGGCACCCTCCCGGTCAAGCTCGCGCGGATCCACGCGGCGCCGTTCACCGAGCGCCTCGTCGCCAAGTTCGACCTGCCGGTCGACGGCTGGCGCGGCTGACGCGCTACGACGTCAGCTTCCAGTCCGTGTCGAGGATCGCGAACAGGGTGCGCATGAGCCGCGCCGACCCCTCGCGGTTGAGGTGGATGCCGTCGCGGCCGCGGACCAGCTGCCCGTCGACGAAGTCGGTGTAATGCCCGTCGGGCGCGTAGTCGGCCCAGATGTCGACGAACGTGACGCCGGGCACCTTCGCCGCGGCGGCCGCGAGGGCGCTGTTCAGCTGACGGTAGATCCCGGTGAGCCGGGCCGACCTCGCGATCGGCATGCCGACCCAGTAGACATGCCGCTGCCCGCCCTCGGCGAGCACCTGCATCATGATCGTCGCGCGCCGCGTGTACTCGGCGGTCCACTCGGGCGAGCCCTCGTGCAGGATCGTCCCGCCGGGCAGGGTCATGCCCTGGCCGTCGTTGCCGCCCATCATCATGATCACGGCGTCCGGATGGCGCTTGACCATCTGCTGGTGCGCGTACGCCGGCCAGTCGAGGACGTCGTCGCGGACCAGGCCGGTGCCGTACTTGACCTCGCTCGACCCGTGTAGTGCGTGCGTCTCCGCACCGCGGTTGATGAGCTTCGGCGCCATGAACTCGATCATCGAGTCGCCCGTGATGAACAGGTTCAACGGGGCCGCCGCGGACGCGTCGCGGAACGCGGTAGCCGGAGCGGGGGAGGCCGACGCGCCGGGTGGCGGCGCCACCGTCGGCAGCACGCCGGCGGGCGGCTCGAACGCGCCCGGCTTCGCCGGCGTGGCCGCCCGCCCGAGCGCCTGGTCGATCCGTTCGCGCGGCACGTCGGTGTGCAGGAACCGCGCGACCGAGTCGAACGGTCGCGCGACGTACAGCAGCGTCGTGCGCTGCCAGCCGAGCGGCATCGTCTCGGCCGCGTGGACGAAGCGCGCCGAGTTGAACAGTCCGGCGAGCCCGAACGCGACGAGCATCACTGCGAGCACCTGGCCCGGCCGCATCGGCCGGGCGGTCCCGACCGGTGCCACGAGCGCCGAGGGCTCGGCGGCCGGAGCCGGTCGTTCGGTGATCTCGGTCATGTCGCCCTTCGCCAGTGTCACTAGAACTTGAAGTAGATGAACGCGGCGACGCCCTGGTTGCCGAACGTCGAGACCCCGACCAGCGTCGTCGCGAGCAGCGCGCCCTGCGACCCGAGCGAGAGCCGCGAGAACCATGTCTGCAACCGCGCCGTCGCGTCCTTCGGCAGGAACTGGATGAGGATGCCGACAGCGATCAGCAGCAGGAGGTTGAGCGCGACGCCGCCCGCGACGTCGGACGAGAACAGCCGCCCGAACACCGCGAGCGCGCTGCCGAACCCGTCCGCCCGGAAGAACACCCACGCCGCGCAGACGATGTGGAACGTCACCAGTCGCCCCATCGCCCGCCGGGCCACTGTGTCGCGCGGCGGGCCGTGGCCGAGCGCCGCCCGGCGCGACGCGAGCAGACGTTCGACGGCCAGGCCGGTGCCATGGATGCCGCCCCAGACGACGAAGTTCCATGCCGCGCCGTGCCAGAGCCCGCCGAGCACCATCGTCAGCATGAGGTTGCGGTAGGTGAACAGCTCGCTGCCGCGGTTTCCGCCGAGCGGGATGTAGAGGTAGTCGCGGAGCCACCGGGACAGGCTCATGTGCCAGCGCCGCCAGAAGTCCTGCAGTGACGTCGCGGCGTACGGCGCGTTGAAGTTCTCCGGGAACCGGAAGCCGAGCAGCAGCGCGATGCCGATGGCCATCTCGGAGTAGGCGGAGAAGTCGCAGAAGATCTGCACGGCGTAGGCGTAGATGCCCATGAGCACCTGGAACGCGCTGTGCTGTCCCGGGTTGCTGAACACCGGCTCGACGAGCTGCCGCGCGAGCAGGTCGGCGATGACGACCTTCTTGACCAGGCCACCGCCGATCAGGAAGAAGGCCCGGGTGGCCTGAATGGTGCCGCGGTCGCGCGGCGTCGCGAGCTGCGGGATGAACTCACTCGCCCGGACGATGGGGCCGGCCACCAGGTGCGGGAAGAAGGCGAGGTACACCGCGAAGTCGATCGGCGAGGCCGGCTCGATCGCGCCGCGCTGCACGTCGATGACGTACGACAGCGCCTGGAACGTGAAGAACGAGATCCCCACTGGCAGCGCGACCTGCAGCAACGGGAGGGGCGCGTGCAGGTGCGCCTTCGCGAACAGCTCGGTCACCGAGTCGAGGAAGAAGTTGTAGTACTTGAACCAGCCGAGCGCGGCCAGGTTGCCGCCGACGGCGACGCCGGTGAGGACGTGCCGCGCGCGGCCCACCGGCGCGCGGTGCAACGCCTCCGCCATCACCTGGTTGAAGACCGTCGACCCGAGCAGCAGGAAGACGAAGCGGTAGTCGGTGTAACCGTAGAACGTGTAGCTCGCCGCGAGGATGAACGGCTTCCACAGCGCGGGTCTCGGCATGAGCAGCCAGCTCACCGAGAAGACGGCGAGGAAGAACACCGCGAACTGGATGGTCGGGAAGATCAACAGCCTGGCCTTGCCGGTCGAGGGTCGGACGTCATCGTAGACGCCCAGTGCGGCGGTTCGGTTGCCCGTCCACAGCATGCGCGCGCCGTCCCGGACAGTGGCGGAGGCCCGCCGTACCATCGGCCGCGTGCTCGAGGAGATGCGGATCAGCGGGCTCGGCGTCATCGCGGAGGCCGTACTCGAGCTCCACCCGGGCCTGACCGTCGTCACCGGCGAGACCGGCGCGGGCAAGACCATGGTCGTCGAGGGGCTGTCCCTGCTGTTCGGGGGACGCGCCGACGCGGGTCTGGTCCGGACCGGCGCCGCCCGGGTCGCCGTCGAGGGCCGCCTCGTCCTCGCGGCCGACGCACCGGCGGTGGTGCGGGCGGCCGAGGCCGGCGGTGACCTCGACGACGGGGCACTCCTGGTCAGCCGTACGGTCTCCGCCGAGGGCCGCTCGCGGGCGCACGTCGGCGGGCGCGCGGTCCCGGTCGGCGTGCTCGGCGAGCTCGCCGACCTGCTCGTCGCGCTGCACGGCCAGCACGACCAGCAACGACTGACCCGCCCGAGGCGTACGACCGCCTGCGCGACGTCGCCGCCACCCTCGCCGAGATCACCGCCCGCCGCCGCGAACGCGCGCAGGAGGCCGACCTGCTCCGCCTGGGGCTCGCCGAGGTCGCGGCCGTCGAGCCGGTCGTGGGGGAGGACGGGGACCTGGCCGCCGAGGTCGGCCGCCTCGCGCACGCCGACACGCTGCGCGCGGCCGCGGAAGCCGCGCACGTCGCGCTCGCGGGCGACCCGAACGACGCGGAGGCGGTCGACGCGACCGGGCTGGTCGGCGCCGCGCGCAACGCGCTGCAGCCCGCCGCGGGTCACGACCCCGCGCTCGACGACCTGGCCGCGCGGCTGTCGGAGGTGTCGTACGTCCTCGCCGACGTCGCGGCCGACCTCGGGTCGTACGCCGCTGCCGTCGACGCCGACCCCGCGCGGCTCGAACACGCCCAGGCCCGCCAGGCCGCGCTCGCGACGCTGACCCGGAAGTACGCCGACGACATCCCGGGCGTCCTCGCCTGGGCCGCCGCCGCGTCCGAACGCCTGGCCGAGCTGGACGGTGACGACGACACCCTCGACGCCCTCGCCGCGGAGCGCGGCGGCCTCCGCGACCGACTCGCGGGGCTCGCGCACGAGCTCACGGCAGCCCGGACGGTGGCGGGGGAGCGGCTGGCGACAGCCGTGACCGCGGAGCTGGTCGCCCTCGCCATGCCCGACGCCCGCCTCACCGTCGCCGTGAGCCCGGAGGAGGCCTACGGCCCCACCGGCGCCGACACCGTCGAGCTGCTGCTCACGCCCCATCCCGGCGCGCCTCCGCGGCCCGTCGCCCGGGCCGCGTCGGGCGGCGAGCTGTCTCGCGTGATGCTCGCCCTCGAGGTGGTGCTCGCCGGGTGCGACCCCGTACCGACGATGGTGTTCGACGAGGTCGACGCCGGTGTCGGCGGGCGCGCGGCGGTCGAGGTCGGGCGGCGCCTCGCGCGGCTCGCGAAAGACCACCAGGTGCTCGTCGTGACGCACCTGCCGCAGGTGGCGGCGTTCGCCGACCGGCACGTGCACGTCGCCAAGTCCGCCGACGGCGGCGTCACGGCGAGCGGCATCACCACGCTCGACGACGCCGGTCGGGTCCGGGAGCTCTCCCGGATGCTCGCCGGGCTCGAGGACAGCGACCACGCGCTGGGGCACGCCGAGGAGCTGCTCGCCGTCGCCGCATCGGCGAAGGCCGGGCTGTGACCGGCGCGGTCCGGGCGGTCCCGGAGGCCGACTGGCCCGCCGCGGCGGCGCTGACCCGCGAGGCGTTCGGCGGCCCGCCACACCAGTACGAGCGGTGGCTCGAGAGCCTGCGCCACGGCTACCCGCTCGGCGCCTACGACGGCGACCGGATCGTGTCGTTCGCGCGGGTCAAGCCGTACCAGCAGTGGTTCGGCGGGCGGGCCGTCCCGATGGGCGGCGTCGCGAGCGTCGCTGTCGCGGCGACCCACCAGCGTCGCGGGCTCGGGCGGGCGACCGTCGCGGCGACGCTGCCCGTGCTCCGCGAGCACGGGTTCGCTGTGTCGACGCTGTACCCGGCGACGACGCCGCTCTACCGCGGTCTCGGCTGGGAGTACGCCGGCGACCACACCTGGCTCGACGTCCCGGCGGCCGCGCTCCGCGACCTCGGGCCGGTCGACGGCGTCACGCTGCGCCCCGCGACGGCGGCGGACATCCCGGGCGTGCTCGCGGTGTACCGCGACCTGTGCCGCGACACCAACGGCATGCTCGACCGGTCCGGGCCGTTCTTCGACCTGCGGCCCGAGTCGATGCTCGCCGTCGACTCGTTCGTCGTCGCGGAGGGCGCCGGTGGGATCGAGGGGTACGCCATGGCCGAGCGCCGTAACACCGGCCACCTCGTCCAGGTCACCGCGTGGGGCGTCGTCGCGACGACGCCGGCCGCCGAGCGCGCGGTGTGGTTCACCCTCGGCGCGGGCTCGTCGACCGTCCGGACCGTGCGGGCGATGGCATACGCCGACGGCCTGCGGCTGCACCTCGCCGAGCCCGACATCGGGACGCACGAGCACCTGCGCTGGATGCTCCGGCTCGTCGACGCGCCCGCCGCGGTCGCGGCGCGCGGCTGGCCGGCCGGACTGCGCGCGTCCGTCGACCTCGACGTCGCGGACGCGGATGTGGCCGACAACGCCGGGCGCTGGCGGCTCTCCGTCGAGAACGGCGCGGGCACGCTGACCCGCGGCGGAGACGGCACAGTCGCCCTCGGGATCGGCGCGCTCTCGGCTCTCTACGCCGGGTACGCCGACCCGCGGACGCTGCGCCGCGCGGGCCTCCTGGCGACCGGCGACGACACCGCGCTCGACCCGCTCGCGACGATGACCGCGGGTCCGCGGCCGCGATTGCTGGACTACTTCTAGAGGCCGTACGGCGGGCAGTCGTACCAGTGCTCGCCGTTGACAGAGACGTCGCCGTCCGGGCGGATGTCGACGACGCCGGGCACGCCGGGCGCGAGCGCGACCAACGCGGGACAGATGGTCGGGTCGACGACCTCGACCCAGAACGGGCCGATGATGTCGCAGACCGAGGTCGGGTTCAGCAGGCAGAGGACCGCGCCCACGAGGAACGCGACCGGCTCCGGCAGCAGGCCGAAGACGTTGTCGAGGTCGTCCGGCAGGACGCAGCTCGAGTCGGGGTTCGTCGTCCAGCCGCCGGCGGACAGGTACCACGTCGTCGCGTCGACCGTCGCCTCCGTGCAGATCACGTGGATGTCGGCGGACTCCGCGACGTACGTGATCGGGCGCGGCTCGAGCGCCGTCACGCCAGGTCCGGGCAGGGACGACGCCGACACGACGGCGGCGCCGGAGTGGGTGCTGTCGTTGAGATGGATGCTGCACCGCATCGACACGGCTGCCCCGGGCGCGACGATCGGACCGCCGTAGATCGTGCCAGTCCAGGTCGCCGACCCCGCAAGGCTCACCACGTCCCACGTACAGGGATGCCCGGCAAGCGGCGGGTCGGCCGCGCGCGCGGCGGGCGGCGCGAACGTCGTGATGGCGGCGACGAGAGCGGCGGCCGCGGCGGTCCGCACAACGGTCATGGCGGACATATCTACCCGAGCGGGGCAACCGCGTCGAGGGTTCCGGCCGGATTGACGGTGAGGCCTACGCCGGCGCTCCGAGTGTCGCCACCGCGTCGAGCAGGTTCGGCAGCACGTCGCCCGACTTCACGAACACCGCGTCCGCGGCGGTGAGCGACACGCCGGTCGTCGTCCCCGCGAAGATGACGATGCGGGTCTTGGGCGCGACGGCCCGGAGCTGCGGCAGTGCCGCGAGGCCCGAGGCCTCGGGCATGTCGACGTCGAGGATCACCACGTCGGGCTGCAGCAGGGCGGCCATCTCCACGGCCTGGCGACCGTTCACCGCCTCGCCGGCGCACTCGGTGCGGTCGTCGAGCTGGAGCCGGAGCCGGAGCAGCGCACGCGTCGACGGGTCGTCGTCGACCACGAGCACGTGCACGGCCACCTCTGGGCTCCTCGCCATAGGCCCCTCACCATGACGCTAGCCGGGTGCCCGCGCGCCGTCCCCCGAACGGCGAAACCCGCGAACCCCCCGCGTGCCCCCCGCTCGCGCCGACGCCCGTCTGGAACAATGCGCCCGTGAGGCTCGCGACCCTGCGCCGCGGCCGTGCCGCTGCGCTCCCCGGGGTCAGCGGCCCGGCCCGGCTCGACCGGCGCACCAAGAACCTCACCAAGCGGCTACGCCCCGGCGACGTCGCGGTCATCGACCACGTCGACCTCGACCGGGTCAGCGCCGAGGCGCTGGTCCGCGCGGGCGCGGCCGCCGTCGTCAACGCCGCGCCGAGCATCTCGGGGCGCTACCCCAACCTCGGCCCGGAGATCCTGCTCGCCGCGGGCGTCCCGCTCCTCGACAACGTAGGCGCCGGCGTGTTCGGCGTCCTCAAAGACGGCGAGCCGGTCCGCGTCGACGGATCGTGCCTGCTGCGCGGCACCGAGGTCGTCGCGACCGGCGAGGAG